>NZ_JBRAGO010000205.1:0-1721 GCF_052746595.1 Leptodesmis sp. | reverse complement strand
CTGCACTGGTGGCGACGGCGATAATTTGCTCAGAATTCAAACTTTTGGAAATCTCCTGACATCGCTTCAGCGCAACGATCGCCCGCTGCATCGCCTCTTCGGTCAGAAACCCGGTTTGCTGACAGCTTTCTCCCAGGCGAACAGTTGCTTTTTCTCTGGCAATGATGGTAAAAGCAGGCAGGGTTGGCTGGATCCGCACTACTACCATGTGAATCGAGTTCGTGCCAACGTCAATGGCCGTCAGAATGCGATCGTAGTCCGCGAGCATTGTAAATACGGTAAAACTGGCTAGCGTTTATCTTTAAGTTTCCCTAGTTGCAGGTCTCACAGGGGCCATTCTTAAGACTTTCCAAAGCTGTGTTTCAGTGACTGCGTAGGAAGTTCGGTTCAATTTAATCATTTTTTCAGAATGAATAGGGCATCCTGTTAGGAGTCTTCATATAGCCAGCATGAGGGGGAAGTGAGGGAGGAAGATGAAGAGATACGGGGGAAAAGGGGTGAATAGGGCACTTAATGGTAGAAACTCTGTAGTGAGTTTGACTGTTAGTCGGTTCAGCGGCCCAGTTTCCCAGGTCAATCTTTGGGTTTGATGAAAGCTTCTCTTTAAAGAACTTGGTTTCCGCAAAGAGGATTGTTACAAAGAACATAAAATTGTTAAGATGTGTAAATAAACTTAATACTTAAAAACTCCAGCTTCCCTATGTCTTCTTTCTCCAGTGAGAGTTCAATTCCTTCTATGCCAGAGCAGGTTGAGATTGACCTGACGGAAAGTACTGAAGCTGGTCTGGTGCAAACCTTGTTTCAGGAGAATCAGACATTACGGGAGCAGATTGCCCGTCATACAGAACTGATGCAGCTCTTGACCCATCAACTGGCCACTCCGCTGACGGCCTTGAGTGGTTCAGTGCACTTGCTGGCAGAAACGGACTTAGATGCAGAGTACCGGCAAGAGTTTTTGGGGGTCGTGGAACAGCAAATTAGCCGATTGCAAAACTTGTTGCAAGATTTGATGGCTCTCCGCAACGCGGAAACCGGATCTCTGGAAGCTAAACCAAGCCGTGTTTGTATCAGCCAGTTAGTGGATGAGGTGGTGGCTGGATTTCAGTCTCACTCCCACCCGATCGCCTATCGCATTGCTCCGAGTTTGCCTGATGTCTGGGCCGATCGCTGGCAGGTATCCCAGGTGTTGGTTAATTTGCTTTCTAATGCCATTAAATACTCTCCCAACCGAGAACCGATTGAAATTGGGGCAGAGGTTGTGGCACCAGGTTGGATTCAGGTTTGGGTGAAAGACCAGGGGCTAGGGATTCCAGAAGCCGCTCAACCGCATTTGTTTGAACGGTTTTACCGGGTGAAGCACCGCGATCGCCAGAACATTGAGGGCACTGGATTGGGTCTCTCCCTCTGTAAATTATTAGTGGAAAACCAGGGCGGCCAGATAGGATTTGAATCGACCCATGGTGAAGGAAGCCTGTTCTACTTCACGCTACCTGCGACGGGGAGTTAATGGAGACGGTGCTTCCCTTTGCTTATCCTAGGTTTTGCTAATCACAAGAAGTCAAGTGTCGGTGAGGGATTAGTTGCCAAATGCTATGCCTTGACGTGGGGTGATTGTTGAAATGGCTACTGATGGAAGATTTGCAATTCTTAATCCATAATTCTTGATTTTTAACTATTGAGGGGTTCGGGGAGCTATAAGTCCCGCGCTGTATGCGAAGCCT
>NZ_JBRAGO010000204.1:0-1773 GCF_052746595.1 Leptodesmis sp. | reverse complement strand
ACAGAGCCGTGAACAACTGCGGTAAACTGGCGTGCAGTAAACTATCCAATGTATACAACCCTGTCGGGCCTTCGGGGGCAGGCATCGTAATCGGAAAGCGAGTACCCAGGGGAAACCAGCCCAGTTGCACAGAAAAGACCAACTGCAGCAGCATTCCCAACCAGAACATGGGAATGGCATAGGTGAAAATGCCAAATAACCGTCCGCCCAGGTCAAGGGGGGTATTGGGTCGGGAAGCGGACACTGCCCCGATCGCAATGCCTATAACGAGTGCGATCGCCAGACTGTATAGGGCCAGTTCTACGGTGGCCGGAAAAAACTTCTGGATAATCTCCCACACAGATTGTCCCTGGCTGGTCAGCGATTTTCCCAAATCTAACCGGAGCAGGGAACCCATGTAATCCAAATACTGCCACCATACAGGCCGATTCAATCCCAACTGTTGCCGCAATTCTTCTTTGGCAGCTTGAGGAGCACGCGGGCCTAACAGGGCATCGACTGGATCACCAGGAGTTGCTCGTAGCAGTAGAAAAACCAGTGTGGTAATTAACCACAACATCAAGGGAGCCAGCACCAATCGGGTCAGCACATAATCGCGTAGAGAACTGGAACGGGACATAGGGAATTAAGCGTTAAACGTTGAGAGGGTGTTTGAGAAGTCGGTGAACCAGTAAAAAAGCTCACTCAGGGTAAGCTGCAAATAGAAAAAACCAGCCTCTGAGGAGCATCATGAGTAAAGCATATCCGAGTAACCTGAGCTACGCTCAATTTGAATACCTCAACGACGTTCTGGCTCCAGCCAAACCGGGAGGTCGTCCCCGTACGGTTGACCTGTGGGAGGTGCTCAACGCGATTTTCTATGTGCTGGTGCAAGGGTGTAGTTGGCGTGCCCTCCCCTCCGACTTTCCCGCTTGGCAGACGGTGTACACCTACTTCCGCAAGTGGCAGCAAGATGGCACCTGGATTAAGCTTCATGACTGCCTGCGGGAGTTCACCCGGATCGAGCAAGGGCGGCAACCGAACCCATCTGAGGCCAGTATTGATAGCCAAAGTATGAAAACTGCCACGATGGTGCATCAAGCGGTAGGTTACGATGCCAGCAAGCAGAGCAAAATGCCCAGAACACCAATGATAGACAGCTCTAACCGAAGGGCTTCTTTCCGTCCCAGGCGTTCATCAATGAGCAGGTCATCGGCTTGTAGCTCAAGTGCTAGTGCAATGGCATTGGCTTCACCGGCATCCAGTCCTCGATCTTGTTGAAGTTGGTCGGCGAGTTCGGAGTTTGTGAGGAGTTGGGCTTGGTGGTGCAGAAAACTCCTGAAACCCCTATAAATCAAGGATTCTCACCGAGACAGCGATCTTGAGTTTTATCGGGCGAACGAACGAGGGCAAGGGGTTTCAGGCGCTGTTTTGGTCGTTCAGGTTATCCATCATGAGACTCAAAAAAGTTTTCTGCACCACTCAGGAAGTCGAACAATCGTCCACTTACTCATCGATCGCCTCGCGTCGGCTCTACCGAATTGCCCCTCCATAAACACCTACAGAATCTCGACCTAGAGAGTCGGGAAACTTCAAACCTGCACCAGTTCATTCTCTTCAAACTCAACACGACTTAATGCTGCATAACAATCGATCGCATTAATAGCGTCCAAAATATCTTGCAATCTTTCCTTAGGATTCCTCACAACAAGATAGCCTCCCTAAGCACCCGATTCCTAATGGGTGCGTGTCACCTTCTAGAGAGAAGATTCATAACTGATTATTGAGATAAGC
>NZ_JBRAGO010000203.1:0-2008 GCF_052746595.1 Leptodesmis sp. | reverse complement strand
ATCGCTTTGTCCATACGTTCGCTTTTTGTCTTTAAAGTGCCTAACACGCTCTAGGTTCGATGTAGCGTAAGACAATTACAGAGGCGGCGCAAAAGTGCCGCTTCTGTATTTATTGACGAGTTTAAGCAGTGATTTACAGACCGATAGTATATTGGAGGTTGGAGAGTGGTATATAATCTGTTTCAATGCGATCCAACCAATGTGCTTAATTGAGTGTTGCGAAGTCGGCCTTTGATGAATAAATTTGCATTTCCTCGTCTCAACGGATTTCAAGATCTGGAGAACTTTTACGCCTCCTTCATCCCTCAGCTGATGCAAGGCGATGTTCGAGGCGCAGTATTCGAGTTATCTAACCTCAGTTTCTTTCCCCCCGAAGCAGTCCTGTCGCTGGTATGTGCGTCAAGGCTGTGGCACGCGATGACGGGTCATGCAGTAGAATGGCGATTGGAAAACGAAGATACACTTCGATATCTCGAACGAATGGATATCTTATCGGTCTTTGCGGATTGCATCACTGTGCCAGCCCTTCCTTCCGATTTATGGTCACGGGGTTCCAGTGGCAATCTTATGGAAATCAAAACCCTTTCTGATGATCTTGAACAAAACAGCTTAAACGATGTACCTCATGTTCTGGCTATCGCTCAAGCTTTGCTGCTGGGGCGTGTCACCGCTGACCGTATGGGGGCAGCCTGTACCCTCTTGAGTGAGGTTACACAAAACGTGACCCATAGTGGCAGTCAAGGTTATGCCTTGATGCAAATATATAAAGCAGGCAGCGGACGACGTGTCCATATTGCGGTTGGCGATACAGGTCGAGGGATTCCAGATTCTTTACGCGGGAAATATCCGCATGTCGGACAACCCTCCCACTATCTTAAAAAGTCGCTGGAGTCAGGAGTCAGTTCACGCGCAAGCGGCAACGGATTGGGACTCTATCAAGTACAGCATCTGGTTCGCAATGGTGGGGGTACGCTGACCATTCGTTCCGACACTGCTATGCTGCAACTTTACGATGGCAAGGTTTATCAATGGGATAACTTGGCCCGTATTCCAGGCACACAGGTTTTCATTACCATCTGGGGACGGCACGAAAAAGGGGATTGGAATTACCTCTTGCCAATGCCTTAAAATCAATATATACTACCTTTCAGCTAAAGTTGCTGAAAAGGTGATTGTGATCGTCTTACGTCTTGCGGATATCGCCCGTGGAATCACATCCTTCCCATCCTTACTTGCTACCCGGTTGGCAGGAAAACGTTTTTGGGAACAGTTGCAAAAGTGCCTGCGAGAATCGGACGCAGACACCGTGATCACTTTGTCATTTGCTGGTGTCGATGTGATGGATGCGTCGTTTGCCGATGAGGTGTTTGGCACGCTGGCAGCGCGTCGAGCGAGAAAAGATGTCACATTTGGTCCGGTTATCCTTATGGAAGCTAATGAAACCTGTGTCGAGAATTTGAAGATGGCTTTAGAGACTCGCGCAGATCGGGAGTCACCTGATCGGGAGCGTTTACGAAATTGTGTCCTGCCCATGCTTAAGGGCGATGAGATGACGCTGATTGGTAAATTTGAAGATCACGTTTTGCAATCGTTTGAACTGCTCTCAAAACACAAAACATTGACCGCCCGTGACCTGTCGGATGTGCTAAAGTTGAACCTGAATGCTGCCAGCACGCGCTTGAAAACACTGGCGGATCTGGGATTAGCCCGGCGTATCGAAATCCGCGATGCTCAGGGTAAACAGTTTGTCTACCACAGCCTGCAATAAAATTTTGCCCATGAGTTCAGCAGAAAGTGTTGATGTGTTATGAGCAGTTACTTCGATTATTATGCGCGTACCATCTATGAACATGCCAATGGCTTGAAATTGGTTGGTGGTGGCACAGGATTGGGTAAAACCAGCAATATTCCTGATGTCGTTATGAAAGCCCTCCCGCCAGACCGCAAAGGTATCTAACCCGATGTGCAGGTTTTTCTAAACAGGGGAGACTTCGGTAGGATTTGGGTG
>NZ_JBRAGO010000202.1:0-2242 GCF_052746595.1 Leptodesmis sp. | reverse complement strand
AAGCTTTAGGGAAACTGGCTCAGAAACACCAGATTTTTCTGGCCGGGAATGCCTACGAATTGGATGCTCACTTTTCTGGCCTATATTTTCAAACCTGCTTTCTGCTGGCACCGTCAGGGGCTGTGGTGTTGCGTTATCGCCGTCTGAATTCCATGTTTGCGCCCACCCCTCATGATGTCTGGGACAAGTATCTGGACGTATATGGTTTGGATGGAGTCTTTCCCGTCGCTCAAACCGAAATTGGGAAGTTAGCTGCCGTTGCCTCGGATGAAATTCTGTTTCCAGAACTGGCCCGGTGTTTGGCGATGCGGGGGGCTGAAATTCTGCTCCATCCTACCTCGGAAATTTACGGTCAGGAGCGGGCACCCAAGGAAGCTGCTAAACTATCCCGCGCTGTGGAAAACATGATGTACGTGGTTTCCTGCAATACAGCGGGAATTGCCAATAGCCCAATTCCTCAAGCATCAACGGATGGTGGGTCGAAGATTATTGACTACCGGGGATTGGTGCTGGCGGAGACGAGTGCGGGGGAAAGTATGGCGACCTTCGCTGAGATTGATCTAACGGCCCTGCGGCGATATCGTCAGCGTCCAGGGTTAACCAATTTACTTGCTCGACAACGATTTGAGGTGTATGCCGATTTGCATCGCCAGTCTGTTTATCCGGTCAATACCCTGTTGCAGGGCGAGATGGAGCGATCGCACTTTATCCAAACCCAGCAGGCAACGATTCAGCGCTTGCGCGATCGGGGGTGATATGAAAAGGGCGATGGACAACGGGAAAACGTTCCCGATGCCTCCTTGTTAAAAAAGTAGCCAGATGGGTTGAATGTACTGGATTGTGCAACTTTCCGGTAAACTTATCCGTCCTATGGAAAAGAATAAAATCATCTTTTTGAGTCAACTTCTGTGCGCGATCGTCCGTTCATTAAGCTGTTTTCCCTGCTGATGGGTCTTCTCACCCTGTCCGGCTGCGGAGCGATTAAAACGGCTGTGTTTCCCACTCCGTCCCCATCTGGAGTATCGGCACAAAATCTAGCTATTATTGCTAACCAAGCTGACCCCTTGAGTATGCAGATTGCCCGCTACTATCAGCAACGCCGGGAAATTCCAGAGCAGAATTTGATCGTTGTATCCTTTCAAGCGGGACGAACGACCTTACCGGAAGGGGAATTTCGCCGGATTAAAACCGAAGTAGAGGCAAAAATTCCAGCACAAATTCAAGCGTTTGCCCTGACTTGGGTGGCTCCCTACCGGGTGGATTGTATGTCCATCACATCAGCTTTTGCGTTTGGCTTCGACGATCGCTTTTGTGCCAAAGGCTGTCTGCCTACCCAGGCCAGCCCTTATTTCAATCAGAAGCAGGTGAAACCCTTTGACCGCTTTCGGATTCGACCAACGATGACGATTGCTGCAACCACCTTTGCCCAGGCCAAAGCCCTGATTGATCGGGGTGTCGCTGCCGATGGCACCTATCCTGATGGCACCGCCTATTTACTCAGTACCAGCGATCGCAGCCGGAATGTCCGTGCTCGTCTCTATCCCTTGATCAGTCAGTATTTTGATCCGCCCTTTAAGGTTGTCATTCTCAACAGTGATGTACTGGAGCAACAAACAGACATAATGTTTTACTTCACGGGGTTGACCCAGGTGCAGAGGTTGGAAACGAATCGATTTCGTCCTGGCGCGATCGCGGATCACCTGACCTCGGTGGGGGGAGCGCTTACGGATAGCTTTCAAATGAGCAGTTTGCGCTGGTTGGAAGCTGGGGCCACGGGCAGTTATGGCACGGTAGTAGAACCTTGCAACTTCCCAGCCAAATTTCCCAACCCAGCGATCGCCATGTTCCATTATTTTCAGGGCGATACCCTGCTGGAAGCCTACTGGAAAAGTGTTGCTCAACCCGGACAGGGTATTTTCATTGGTGAACCCTTGGCCCGTCCTTTCCCCATCGCCCCTTGAGCCTTTTACGCTCGCGTGTAACGATGTTTGACCCCAATGGGAAAATACTCAGGATCGCCAGCCGCCAATAAAGTAATCTGTGGCATCTGATACGCCTCTGGCACATAGTTCGCGAATTCACTGTTCAATCGTCGCAGGTGGTGCAGGATAGCCGCTGCGATCGCCTGTCGTCGGTTCTCATCTGCCTCTACACCGGGCGCTAATTCCACCACGATCGCCAGCGATTTATTCTGATCTGTGTCCTCCTGCACCTGCATCACAAACTTGCCAGTTACCCAGTT
>NZ_JBRAGO010000201.1:0-2276 GCF_052746595.1 Leptodesmis sp. | reverse complement strand
GTAAAGCCCCCGCAATCAATACCCCAATCAACAAGAGAGGGAGAATTTGCTTAGCATAATCCCAGGAGGATTCAAACCATTCTTCGGCTTCTCCTTTGCTGGTGCTAGTCGGCCAGGATAACCCAATGACCGCAGCCGAGAAGGGAACGAGGGGTTGCTGCTGAAATTGCCAGGAAAGCACCGCTGTCACGCCGACAATCAAAATCACTTTGCCTGGGTTGAGGTGATACTATCCAATCAAGATAGCGGCTAATCCCAGCCCCAAAACGCCTGTCAGCCACCACTTCAGAGTGTAGAGGATAAACCATGCACCCGCTGCTACATCGGGCCTAGCCCAGTTCGTGAAGACCAAAATGCCAACCAGGACGGCAAAAGAGAGCGCATTTTGCCAGAGCAGGCGGGATTTATCATCTAGCAATATGATGTTGGCTTTGACGGGTTCTAGTGCTTTCTTGCGGAAGATAAACTGCATTGCCAAGCCAATCACGATACTAAAAACAATTGCACCGATCGCCCTGGCAATGCCCAGTTTTAATGGACTTTATCTTGAAGCGTCGTTGGGGTATCCCGATCATGCCAGCAATCAGCGCCACCATAAACCGGCGGGCGAAAGGCTTGGCGCAGTTGGATGAGGGGCACCTGACAAAAGGTGGTGTAAAGGAGTAGCCCGATACGTCCTCTAGACACGCTAACGAACGCGATCGGGATCAACGGCTCCAGTGCCGCCTCCGCATCAGCATAATGTCAGCCCCAGGCTGCACGCCCACCGTTAAGGCAACGAGATAAAACCAGAGTTGGTGAAGTTCAAGGGTTAGCCTAGACATCCTACCGATTTGTGAATACACCACAGGATTATCGCAGCTCGTGTTTCTCGGTTGGTGCTTCCTGACAAACCGATAGTCGTTACGTCAGTGAAATGCGGGTGGCGTAGAAGGGTTCTATGGGGCCACTCACCACCATTGCTCCCACGGGAGCTGCTGTTTGCTTAAAACGAGGATCGAGGTGAGAGTTTTCGTGATCCCACACTGATTCCCAAACCCCATGCATCAGGTAGGCCCGCAGGTCGCCATCGGGGAAAGCGTTTCGTAGAATTTCGGTACTGACTGCTTTGCGGTAGTGGCGATTGTCAGCAGATCCCGGCAAGCCTGCGCCATCGCTAGCAGTCGTGGGTTGGTAGGTATCCTGGGCAATGACTAAGAGTTTGGCAGTTTTGGCTTCAAAGGGGCCTAGCATCGCATCGGGAATCATGACGTGGTTGGCGACAGTGACGTAATTACGCTCAGGCAAGTCCACCGGACGGCGCAGAAAAGTCCGAATGTCGTCTGGCTGGCGATAAATAGCGGTGCGATCGCCCGCCACGACTGTCTGGAACAGCCCTTGATACGTTGCAAACATCATGGATGTTTTTTGAGACCCATCTGGGGTCATCGCGTAGGCGTACAGGTGGGGGGCCACGACCGCCTCAAACCAGCGATCGACCTGAGCGGCTTGCAGGGTGTCATAGTCGGCGAAGCGGATAAATAAAGAATAAAAATAAGGCAGAGAATGAGCGGCGATCGCATCGACGTAGGCGTTAGCCAGCATCCCCTTATAAGCTTCGGGATAGTTTTTCACCATCGTGGAGTCTCCCGTCATCTGCTTCAGAGAGAGGCTGAGAAACCCTTCAGCAGCTTGTAACTCTTGGGACTGGGTCTGAATCGACTCCAATAAAGCTACATTTTCTGGTTCGGCCACGCGAATTTCTGCATAAAACGTGAGCGCTCCTGCTGGGGAGGGCGATGCAGGCCGGGCACTTTGAGCCAATGCCCTGGGTGCAAACCCAAAAGCACCGAGGGCCGCTCCTGCTGTTAAAAGATGACGACGCTTAACCATTAGGCACAATTCCTTTATCAGATTCATCAAACTGGAAGAGAATGACGCACGAGGCCAGGATAACTATCAAGGTTTAACCCTGCCTGTGCTATGTCGATGATAGGGGTTGTACCGGGGTATAAGGTCAAGCGATTTGGCAAAACTGCCACTAATCATTAGGGATGATGTCTAACGCGATACAGGTGCTGGTGGGATTGGCAAACTGACACTGCTTCAGGATCGGCTGTAGCTCCCGTTGCAAGGTTTGTAGTTGTTGGATTTGCTGTTCAATCTGGGCGAGCTTGGACGCTAACCGCTCGTAGAGTGCTTGACAGGTGAGCGATCGCCCATCCTTGAGGGCAAGAATGTCTTTAACTATTGAGGGGTTCGGGGAGCTATAAGTCCCGCGCTGTATGCGAAGCCTC
>NZ_JBRAGO010000200.1:0-2410 GCF_052746595.1 Leptodesmis sp. | reverse complement strand
CTGTGAACGGGGAATCTCCTGCTATACACGAAGCGTTAGCGGGATGAGCGTCAATCGTGTGATTAACAACATTCTGTTTTGCCTCAATCATGGAAGGCAATTAGGATGGCTCATTGATCCAGACGAACGAAACATCATTACATTTCAACCTGGTCAGCAGCCGATCGCCCAGGAGCATCCGACAGACATTTTGGTGGTTCCAGATTTCGTACAGAACTGGCAATTAACGGTAGGTGAACTATTTGGCTGGCTGAATTTTCCAGGATAACAGGATCAACGAAAGACAATTGCAAGGGCATGCGACAAAGAGTCTTGATTTTAGGGGGAAGTGGACGGATTGGCCAAAGTGTGGCCACTGATTTGATCGCACATACAGAGGCCGAGATCCTATTAGCCGGACGAAATAGTGCTGCTGGAGAACGGGTGTGTAATCGTCTGGGGACTCGTGCTCAATTTCTGATGCTGAATCTGGAAGATCAGGCAGGGTTAAGTAGTGCGATCGCCCTAGCCAATCTGGTGATTCACTGTGCAGGACCATTCCATTTCCGGGATGCCAGAGTTCTGAAAACCTGCATTGACCAGGGCGTGAACTATGTGGATGTGAGTGATCATCCGTCATTCACTCGCAAGGCAATGGAGTACAGTGCGGCGGCAGCGGCGGCTGGAGTGACGGCGATCGTCAATACAGGCATCTTTCCCGGAATTTCCAACAGCATGGTGCGGCAGGATGTAGAACAATTGGATGTGGCTAAAAAAATTCACTTAAGTTATGTCGTGGCAGGTTCGGGTGGAGCCGGAATCACGGTGATGCGAACCACCTTCTTAGGCTTGCAGAAACCCTTTCAAGCCTGGATCAACGGAGCATGGCAAACAATCAAGCCCTACAGCGATCGCGAAACGATTGAATTTCCCGCGCCCTATGGTCGGACAGGCGTGTACTGGTTTGATATGCCGGAAACCTTTACGCTGCCCAATACCTTTCCGGTTAAAACCGTGATTACCAAATTCGGCACTGTCCCCGACTTTTATAACTTCCTCACCTGGACTGTAGCCCACTGGTGGCACCCCTGGCTCCTGAAACAAACTCCCGTAATTGAATTTCTCTCCCAAGTTAGTCACTTGATGACCGATGTCACCGATCGCTTCAGCGGCATTGGAGTCGCCATCCGCTCAGAAGTAACTGGACAAAAGGATGGCAAACCCGCCCAGGTTTGTTCGACATTAGTACATGAAAATACAGCGATCGCAGCCGGTTATGGCACAGGTAGCGTGGCCCAATTGCTGTTGTCTGGACAACTTCATAAACCAGGAGTCTGGGCTGTGGAACAGGCATTACTCACGGATTTATTTAATCAGACCTTGCAGGAACGTGGTGTGAACATTGCTTCAGCCATTAAATTGGGATAGTAAAGATCTAAGTACAGGACAAAAAACGTAGAACTTGAAAAGTTTCAATCGACCAACGATGGGCGTAGTCAGCAATCGCTCGACCCGCAGGTTGGGAAGAGACCACCATCAACAATGAGCGATCTTCCAAGCGCATTGCCGCCACGTAGACCTGATGCCCCCAAATTAGACGAGGGCGACGCAACACCTGATGCTGGTTAATTTGTAAGTGATACCAATTTAAATTGGGCAATCGACAGATGGGCTAAACTCAGAAAAGTCGTCCAAGTGCAGGAAAGTTTGGACACCCTGGCAGAACAGTTGCGTCAGGCAAAAACGGCACCTGCCAAAGAACGATTACAGGTACTCTACTGGTTGAAACAAGACCATGCTCCCAGCATCAGCACGATTGCTCAAGCGATCGGGAAACATCGCAGCACCGTGCAAACCTGGTTATCGAAGTATCGCCAGGGGGGATAGAGTTGATGTTGGAGAGGAGGAAGTCAGTTAGGGGTGTGCGAGTGATTCCGCAATGGGCAGAAGATGCCTTGGCGAAGCGCTTAGAGTAGGAGGATGAGGAGTTTCGCAGTGATGGGGAGGTGCAGGAGTGGATGAGAAAGACCCTGGGAATCGAAGCAGAGTACCATACAGTGTACCAAATGACTCGTTATCGGTTGAAAGCCAAGTTGAAAGTGGTGCATCCTCAACACAGCAAGCAAGTGCCTGAGCAACGAGAAGCCTTTAAAAAACCTTGCAGATGACCTGAGGCTGCTGAGTCAGTATGCTCGTCAGGTGCAGCAGGATGAGCGACCGATGCGCTATTTTGCTCAGGATGAGAGCCGTTTTGGCCTTAAGACTCTGGTGGGATGATTGATTACGGTATGTGGCATCAAACCAGTTGGACAATGGCAATGGTTATTCACAGCGTTTTGGCTCCATGGAGCCGTGGAACCTGCAACCGAGAGTGTTTAGATTTTTGTGTAAGCCATTAGATCGTCAATAGTTGAAGCGTCCTGGAAATAGG
>NZ_JBRAGO010000199.1:0-2477 GCF_052746595.1 Leptodesmis sp. | reverse complement strand
GGATATTCTTCTCCTCTAGCCTAATTTTCCTACCAAGAAGGTGACACGCACCCTTTGACTCCTGCTAACGGTTCACCGACATTGTCCAAATATTGCTCAACTTGTTCAGGAGTCAGAGAGCGAATATAGATCGCACCCCGCAATTGCAGACGATGAGAAAGGCTCTCATAATCTGCAATCCGGCTACAGACTACCATCTCAGTTTGTCCATACTTTCGGGTAAATTGATTGATGGCTTCGACGCAAGCTTCCTGCCGATTAATTTTTACCTCATCCAGACCATCCAAAAGCAGTAGTAGTTGCTGCTCTGCAATCCACTTTCTACCAACCTCTCTTGGCACCTGTTATTTGAGCCACAGTTCTTCTACCAGCCAACTTTTGATCGTTTGCTGTTTGCTACCCCAGGAAGATAAATTAAATACTGTTGGAAGCAAACAGTTTAGGTTTTCTTCAGCACGGGCAATTAAGGTCTGGGCAATTTTGAGAAGGGTGATGGTTTTTCCCGATCCAGGTTCTCCTAAAATTAACAGAGTTCTTCCCCCTCCAATTTGGTTGAAGACCTCAGTTGTGCCCGTTCCTGCAGGTAAAATCTCTTTTGATTCTTGGAATAGTTCTGCTAAGTCAGCAAACGGACGCTCAACAGCATCCGATCGCTTTTCTAAACCAAGCTCAATCATGGTATGGGTGTATAATGACTTTTCTAAAACCCCCTGAATTCAATATTCTTTAACTTTACTAAATAAAAATTTTCTTTGTCGGTATTCTACCTGAGTGAAGGAAACCTCTGTTCCTGGTGTTGACTGGCTAATTAAATCAGAGACTTGAGAGATAAAGTACTGATTGACAGTTCCATGATTTTCCTGGATAAATCCCTGAACATTACCACCAGAAATATTAGCAATAGTTTCAGCAGCCATTGTGGGGGCTTCCTTAATCAATTGAAGGTCTGATTAATTGATCCACTGCTTTGCTGTATCAGACCCTGAACTGTACCTCCAGAAATCTGGACATTAAACTTGCCTGCTGCGGCTTTCTGAGGATTGGCTTGTTCTATTATTTTTTACGCCAGTTCAATAATTTCCGCGTCTTTATCGATGTTAGCCTCAATCAGTTCGTCTTCTAAAAGCGGTTTCGTCTTTTCGGGCTTCTGCTCGTACTTATCCAGAAGAGTAGATGGATCAGATTTACCTTGGCTCTCAAACTTACGCTTGATCAGGGCTTTTCGTCTGTCATAAGCGTCTTGAGCTACGCCCCCATCTGCCTGAGCTGCGCCAGCTACCAATGCTGAAAGGATGAGAGATATCGGATCCATCAACTTGTCTCTTTGGTTGTGTAATCCTAAAACCCCTCAAGGCAGTGAAAGTAGTTAAATTATAACTTAATCAAAAGATATCCCATAACTCAGGAGAGAACTCTTTATTTGCGCTCAGATCAGGCCCTATTAACTGATAGGGCTGCGGCATTTCTTACCAGAACAAGTTCATCAAGCAGGACGAGCAAACAAGACAAGCTATGGCTGAAGACTATCCTAGAGATTTGATTGGCTATGGTCGGAATCCGATCCATCCCCAATGGCCCCAGAATGCACGAGTGGCGGTGCAGTTTGTGATTAATTATGAGGAGGGTGGGGAAAGCTGCATTCTGCATGGGGATCAGGCATCGGAGGCGTTTTTGTCGGAGATTGTGGGGGCGGCTCCGTTTATGGGTTTGCGGCATATGAATATGGAGTCTTGTTACGAATATGGCAGTCGGGCGGGATTCTGGCGCTTGTACCGGATGTTCACCGATCGCGCCTTACCTGTCACCGTCTATGGGGTGGCAATGGCACTGGAGCGGAATCCGGAGGCGGTGGCTGCCATGAAGGAAGCGGATTGGGAAATTGCCAGTCATGGCTACCGCTGGATTGATTACAAGTATTTCAGTGAAGCTGCCGAACGGGAGCATTTGCAGCAGGCGATCGCGATTCATACGCGGGTAACGGGCGAGCGGCCTGTAGGGTGGTATACCGGGCGCAACAGTCCCCATACTCGGAAATTAGTTGTGGAAGCAGGTGGTTTCCTGTACGACTCGGATAGTTACGCGGATGATCTGCCCTACTGGGTGCATGACTACGGCCAACCGCATCTGGTGATTCCCTACACGCTGGATAACAACGATATGCGGTTTGCGACTCCTCAGGGTTTCAATTCCGGCGACCAGTTTTTTGCCTACCTGAAAGATGCCTTTGATGTGCTGTATGCCGAAGGCGAGACGGCTCCCAAAATGATGAGTGTGGGCTTACATTGTCGTCTGGTAGGCAGACCGGGGCGGGCAGCAAGTCTGGCGCGGTTTCTGGATTATGTGCAGCAGCACGATCGGGTGTGGATTTGTCGTCGGGTGGACATTGCCCGCCACTGGTATGACAAACATAAGGGGTAGAAAACTTGACGCTCATCCCGCTAACGCTTCGCGTATAGCAGGAGATTCCCCGTTCACAG
>NZ_JBRAGO010000198.1:0-2868 GCF_052746595.1 Leptodesmis sp. | reverse complement strand
GTATTTCAGCCACCGCTGTTCCTAAACCTCTGATGCCACAAGGCGTTGAGCACACTGTGGAAAGTTGGATGGGTCACAATTTCCAAATGCCGGCCCACGGGACTGAAATAAAGTTGCAGACGGGGACACGCTGACCTGGAGCGGGTAGGTACAGCTTTCTGCCAGAAATCTTTCCGTAGCTACATCCGGTTGAAAATTTTCAGCATCCAGGAGCAGCAGGGCGATCGCATCCGTAGGTCGCTCTTCTGGAGGGGAAGGTGGGCTGGCAATCGCATCGGGTGGTTGTGGTGGTAAATCGGACGGCAAGCCCATGATTTGAGAAATCTCAGTGATCAGTGTGGCAAAGTCATGGGTTTGGAAAAAGTCAGGTGTGAATAGACTGCGTAATGTGGCTTCAACTTCTGTCACGATGGCCTGTGCATCGGGTAGTTTACTAAGCCTGGTAGAAAGCCTGTTTGTGAAGGTGGCTTGGTAGCCTGGTTGTTGTAAGGGCAGCGATCGATACTTCTCGTTCAGAAACTCTGGGTGTTGCTGTTGTACAGAGGCGATCGCTTGATAAACGGTCAGACAAATTTGGCGAACGGTTTCTACACTGGTCACGATGGCAGGCTTCTGTTAGACAACAAAGGATGACTTCTGCTACAGCAATAAATCGAATAGTTACGAATATCGCTGTTGAAGTAACAATGGCTAATGGACTCAGGGACTGGTAGAGGCAATCTAAACCAAGTCCAGCTAGAGAACGGTCGTTTTCCGATCAGAGAAACTACGGTTCTGGACTTAGACAAGGTTTATGTACCAAATTACCCTCAAAAAAAGCGGGAAGCTAACCTAAACATCTGATTGAAAGCACGGCCAGGATTTCATTTTTAGTTTTTTTGGAGAAATACTTGTGAAAAGTAAGGGCCATTATTGGGTTAGCAAGAAGTCCAGCCAAAGATTTAAGGGCTATCCTGCTGCAACCGTGGCTTTTTATGGGCCTGATGATAGACTGGCGACAAAGGTTGCTGTGGGCATTGTTGATCAAGACAACGAGGTGCAAGCTCTAGAACGCTGGTTTTCCCAGGATGAGAGTGACATCCGCCGTCAAAACTCAGTATTTCGGGAAATTCTGCGGTTCATTGAAACTCAGGGTGCTAAATCCGTGGTTATGACTGATGGTATTTTTGGTTGTCCTCACGAAGAAGGTATTGATTATCCAGAGGGGGAAAGTTGTCCTCAATGCCCTTTCTGGGGGAAGTAACCCTTAAAGGCTCCACTCACCGCATAATGAGAACAGATGCTTTACAGTTCTTCATCATGGCGAGAGATCTTCGGGGCTTTATTAACTTATTGGAACAGCGGGGACAATTGCGGCGCATCAAAGCGTTAGTAGATCCCTATTTAGAAATTGCCGAAATCTCTAACCGGGTGTTGCAAAGTGGTGGGCCAGCCTTACTGTTTGAAAATGTGAAAGGCTCTCCCTATCCCGTTGCCATTAACCTGATGGGCACGGTGGAGCGTGTGTGCTGGGCGATGAATATAGAACATCCGGAAGAACTGGAAACTTTGGGACAGAAATTAGCCCTCCTGTATCAACCCCGTCCCCCCAAAAAGTTTTCTCAAGCGATCGAACTGGGTAAAGCTTTGTTTGATGTGATCAGGGCCAAACCCGATCGCGATCTATTTCCGGCCTGCCAGCAGGTGGTACTGAAAGAGGATCAGGTAGATCTGACGCAGTTGCCGCTGCTGCACGTTTATCCCGGTGATGCGGCCAAGGTGATGACGCTGGGATTGATGATTACCAAGGATCCGGAAAACAAGACGGTGAATGTGGGAGTCTACCGTCTGCAATTGCAATCGAAAAATACGATGACGGTGCAGTGGTTATCCGTTCGGGGAGCGACTCGCCATTTACGGAAAGCCGCAGAACGGGGACAAAAGCTGGAGGTGGCGATCGCGATCGGGGTCGATCCCCTGATCATCATGGCCGCCGCGACTCCCCTGCCTGTCGATCTCTCGGAATGGCTATTTGCTGGATTGTATGGAGGGTCTGGCTTGCATCTGGCAAAATGCAAAACCGTCGATCTGGAAGTGCCCGCCCAATCGGAGTTTGTGCTGGAAGGGACGATTACACCCGGTGATGTGGCCGTAGACGGGCCAGCCGGAGATCACATGGGCTATTACGGAGGTGTGAACGAACAGGCTCCTCTGCTTCGCTTCCACTGCATGACCCATCGCAAAGATCCGATTTATCTAACAACCTTCAGCGGTCGGCCACCCAAGGAAGATGCGATGATGGCGATCGCCCTCAACCGCATCTACACACCCATCCTGCGGCAACAGGTGCCTGAAATCCGGGATTTCTTTTTACCAATGGAAGGACTGTCCTATAAGGTAGCGGTGATTTCCATTGAAAAAGCCTACCCTGGTCAGGCACGACGGGCAGCACTGGCCTTCTGGAGTGCCTTGCCTCAGTTCAACTACACCAAATTTGTCGTAGTAGTAGACAAAGACATTAATATTCGAGATCCGCGTCAGGTGGTCTGGGCGATTACCTCGAAAGTGGATCCGGCACGAGATGTGTTTATCCTGGAAAACAATCCCTTTGATTCTCTGGACTTTGCCACGGAAAAGCCGGGACTGGGAAGCCGCATGGGAATTGATGCCACCACAAAACTGTATCCAGAAAGCGATCGCCCCTGGGGAGAAACCCTCAAATCCGATCCCGATGTGGCGGCACTGTGCGATCGACGTTGGGCAGAGTATGGTTTGGCTGACCTGAAGCTAGATGAAGTGAACCCCAATCTTTTTGGTTATGACGTGAAGTAAGGAAGTGACATCCTCCCGACACCAATGCTACGCATACGGTGCGGGCTTCCCAAGATC
>NZ_JBRAGO010000197.1:0-2959 GCF_052746595.1 Leptodesmis sp. | reverse complement strand
CACATCCACCGCATCGAGAACGTGCTCCGCACCGAACATACCTAACCATTTCGCCATTGCTCAACCCTTTCTCTTTGGGGGGGGGGCCCGCCCCCCCACCCCCCCCACACAAACAAAAAAACAAACCAAAAAAAAAAAAAAAAAAAACACACTATACAAAAAAAAACCACGACTCGATCGGATAACCTGCTGGCGATAGCTTGGTATATTATTATTAAGCTCAAATTAGTGATTTCACGATCGCGTTATTGCATAAATATACTGAATCTCCCCTTCGGATGAGGGTTTTTACGGACTCTCTTTGCAGAAACTTTGCCAATTCTCCCGGTTGCTTAATCGATCTTTTGTCCAGAAGGGAAAGGGTAGATAGAGGATTCGGCCCATCCACCCACTCCCCACCCCTACAGGTAGATTCTGGCAATGGGGACAATTCACCCACTATCGCAGTGACCTTCTAAAATAAAAGTCTGAAGCCTTGTACTCTTGCAACTCATGACTCCGCCTGTGGAATTTTTGGATACGTTTGATGTGGTTGTGGTTGGAGCCGGACACTCCGGCTGTGAAGCGGCTCTGGCAACGGCCCGGTTGGGATGCCGCACCCTGCTGTTGACACTGAACCTGGATAAAATTGCATGGCAGCCCTGTAATCCGGCAGTCGGTGGCCCTGCGAAATCGCAATTAGTGCATGAAGTCGATGCGTTAGGTGGCGAGATTGGCAAAATGGCCGATCGCACCTACTTGCAAAAGCGCATTCTCAATTCTTCCAGGGGGCCAGCCGTCTGGGCATTGCGGGCACAGACAGACAAGCGGGAATATGCCGCCGTGATGAAAGGGATTGTGGACAATCAACCCAATCTCACGGTGCGCGAGGGTATGGTCACGGATCTGGTGTTGGGTCAGAATGATGAAGTCATCGGCGTACAGACCTATTTTGGGGTTGCCTTTGAGTGCAAAGCGGTGATTCTGACAACGGGTACCTTCTTGGGCGGACGCATCTGGGTGGGCAATAAGTCCATGCCAGCGGGTCGAGCCGGAGAGTTTGCGGCAGAAGGACTGACAGAAACTCTCAATCGATTGGGATTTGAGACAGGCCGCTTGAAAACAGGCACACCTGCCAGGGTCGATCGCCGTTCAATTCACTTTGACACACTGGAACCCCAGCCCAGTGATCCGGAGATTCGCTGGTTCAGCTTTGATCCGAAAGTGTGGGTAGAGCGAGCATCCATGAATTGCTACCTGACTCGCACCACGGCTGAAACGCACCGAATCATTCAAGAAAACTTACACCTTTCCCCAGTTTATGGCGGCTGGGTGGATGCAAAAGGGCCGCGCTACTGTCCCAGCATTGAGGACAAAATTGTGCGGTTTGCCGATAAGGAAAGCCACCAAATTTTTCTGGAACCGGAAGGACGGGACAGTCATGAAATCTATGTGCAGGGCTTTTCCACCGGATTACCGGAAGCGATTCAGTTGCAAATGTTGCGATCGCTCCCCGGTCTAGAACACTGCACCATGCTGCGACCGGCTTATGCTGTGGAGTACGATTACCTGCCCGCAACCCAGTGCTACCCCACCTTGATGACTAAAAAAATCGAGGGATTATTCTGTGCAGGGCAAATCAATGGCACAACAGGGTATGAAGAAGCGGCAGCGCAGGGTATTGTGGCTGGAATCAATGCCGCTCGCTTTGTTCGAGGTCAGCAGATGATTACTTTTCCCCGCGAACAGAGTTACATTGGCACCCTGATTGATGACCTCTGTACCAAGGATTTGCGGGAACCCTATCGGATGCTGACTTCTCGATCGGAATATCGCCTGATTTTGCGATCGGATAACGCCGATCAGCGACTCACTCCTTTAGGCCGAGAAATTGGCTTAATTGACGATCGCCGCTGGCAACTGTTTCAGCACAAGCAGGCCAACATTGCCGCTGAAAAAGAACGCTTGCACGAAACTCGCGTCAAGGAACATGACGACCTAGGTCAGGCGATCGCGGCCCATACGGGACAGGCGATTAAAGGCTCGATTACCCTGGCCGAATTGTTGCGGAAACCGGGCTTTCATTATGTCAACCTGGAGCAGTTTGGACTGGGCAATCCAGACATTGATCGAGCCGAGCAAGAAGGGGCCGAAATCGATATCAAGTATTCCGGCTACATTCAGCGGCAACAGCACCAGATTGATGCGATCGCCCGTCAGGAACACCGCAAGCTCCCCCCGGATCTGGATTACCACGCCATTTCCACTCTCTCCAAGGAAGCCCGCGAAAAGCTGGCTAAAATTCGTCCTCTGTCGATCGGACAGGCCACTCGCATCGGTGGTGTCAATCCGGCAGATATCAATGCCCTGCTTGTTTACCTGGAAGTGCAGGCTCGACAAAATCAGATTGCCGCTAAAAGCGGTAGTTAAACCTCGCAGCGTTAACGGATTTTGTGCTGAATGCCGAAGGGGATCTGGTGATCACTCTGGAGCAATTCAGTGCTGCTCAGCTATCCCGATCGCAGTAGCAGGATACGATAATCCCATATCCTGAAAAGAACTGGTAGAACAGGCAGGGACATCCCCCGAGCAAGGTGGCAGTGGCAGCAGCAGACCTGGGAGTCAATGCTGAAACAATGGGAAAACTACTTGAAACAGAGAGTAAGACGAAAATAGTTGCTCCCAAGGTGGAGTTGCCGCTTGATTTAAAGCACGCCGAACAGGTCATAATTGAAAAGTTTAGTCAGTTACCAAAATCTCTATAACGGTAAAAGCAGAGAACTCAGGAAAAGCGAATGATAATGATGCGAATACTGTCCTCAAAAAGAATTGGTATGACTTTAAGAGGATGTTTTAAAAGCCATTCTCTTTTTCACCCTGACGATTGAAGTCGAGGCTACCCGGAGAAAATCTGCTGACGCAGGTTACTGAAAACCTGGATGGTACTGAGTCTGCGTTGGCAGACCGGGTGAGTGTAGTC
>NZ_JBRAGO010000196.1:0-2989 GCF_052746595.1 Leptodesmis sp. | reverse complement strand
TCCAAGTCCAGAACCGTAGTTTCTCTTATAGAAAAACGACCGTTCTCTAGCTGGACTTGGTTAATTGCGATCGTTGATTTCTAAACTTCGGATTTCCGACTTCTGCTTCAAATCTCAGGGTTTTAGCGTGATTTTGATCAGAAGTTGGAGATCCAGAGGGAGTTAAGCCAAAATTATAAAATATAAAATTTATTTATATTTTTCGGATATTCTCATTTCAACTGATTATAGCTAGACTACTATTATGAAGTTTATAGAGGAATTTTGAATGTTCGCTCTGGTTAGTAATCAACAGGCTCTCCCATCTTCCTTCAACAACAGGATTAGATCCTTCGATTTGCTGAGTCCTGTGCGTCGGCAACTTGACCAACTGGAAATCCAAAGTTCTTTCATGGCCCATTGGATTTGTCGGATAGTCCCCTCTCAATGTCCCTTTGAGCGAGATATCACAGTGTTTGGTCGTCAGGTTGCTCACATTCCACCCCTCTGCAAACTAAACCCCTTTTACGAAGAAGTGGTTAATCTACGGTTTCGGGCACTTTGCTATCTGGCTGATGAATGCGGCGAAGATATTCAGTGCTATTGCTAAGCTCAAGGGTTTGCATGAAAATAAAATCCCTACGAAGTCGGGGATCTGGCCATTGCTTCTGAATGTCTATCGCTGCCTGAAATGGTGGCAATTCTGATTGAACCGGCGATCGCTTGCGCGAGAATAAAAGACTGGCCTGAGCAACCACATCCAGATCCAAAAGCGTGACTCTGCTGAACCGCTACTGTGAAGACCAGCCAGCCCTGCTGTTCGCGATCGCCACCCACATCAGCACCACAAAAAAATATGGCCCTCTGAAATCCCAGTTCATGGCCTGATTGCGGCGGTAATAGACAAACTATTGCTGCCCGTAAAGCAGTTCGATCGATCAGATAAGGCTTGCCATGCTGAATCAATCAACACATTCATGGCAATCCGGTGACGATTGGCTTCCAGCGGTTCGCCATCGTCAAAAATTAAATCCGTCGGGAGTGGGGAAGGTTCCCAATTAACTAGGGGCATGTCGTTTACCATGCGCCTTCAACTATCGAGTTTGCCCTACTCGTTGCTGACATACTCCTCAGAAGGTTGAGTATTGGTAGATTCCAGAGCCGCTTTCAGGGTATGCCAGGTAAGAGTGGCACATTTAATGCGGACAGGGAATTGGGAAACGCCCTGCATTACATTCAGCTTCCGGAACTCGGCAGGAAATTCTGTGCCGCCTTTCATCATGTCCTGAAACTGCTGCACCATGGCGATCGCTTGATCCACGCTGCGACCTCGCATCGCTTCTGCCATCAAGTCAGCCGAAGCCATCGCGATCGCGCATCCTTCCCCTTCAAACTTGACATCCTCAATGCGATCCCCAGATGGGTTCAGGCGCAACGTCAGTTCGATCGTATCCCCACAGGAGGGATTATGGCCTTTCTGATACCGATCCACAGGATTCGTTTGGCCCCGATGCCGGGGTTTTTTGTAGCGTTCCAGAATGACTTGCTGATACAGATCGCGGAGGTTGCCCAAAGAGGTCATGAGTTGTGTATATCCACTAGGTTTATCTTCCTCCATCCTAGCGTCTACCCCTCCACCTATCATTCCATCATCGTCACTGGATTCGTTTTGCGGTTATATAGCCAGAGCAATAAGCCATTAGCAGTAATTTTTAGTCCATCGAATAACCAGTAGCCAAGGTGAAGTTGATTCATAGATGCAGGCAATTGGCTGGATTTGACAAACCAGTTGAGTTGTAGACCTAGAGCGCTCATTTGCGGGGTGAAGCCGTAGGTATCTACCAGTGCAGTTGCTAACAGCAACAGGGATAGTAAAACCGTCACCCACCCTGGACGGTTCCAGGGATGCTGACTATAGCGCAAGCCTAAAATGCTGGTGAGTATCAGACCTGCACAGAGTAATTCAATTTGATTAAAAAGAGAAAATGGAGAGTAGCCTGCGATCGCAAAATTGGGGTCTGTCATCATGCCGGAGGTGTAAAGTGCGGGCATGACAATTCCATCCAGCATGAGAATACTGCTTAACCAAAAGCCCAGGGTTAATAAAAGAATGACTTTCCACGAAGAGGAACTGTCTTGAAGACTAGAAGCGCTAGCCATAATTGCCTCAATAGAACCTACTTTTGAGCTTAATCATTTTGAGCTTAATCAATGGAATCAATACTCCTCTTGAAACGAACGGAGTTTTTAACATTAAATTTTTAATTAAAAAATTAAAATAAGTCTGACAGAAGGCTGCCAGACTCTTAAGAACTATCAAATTAGAATCTGTACTAATAAGGGTGGACAAAGAATTAAACTGCAATCAACCAGTGAGATAGATGAGAAATAACGATTTGCCCTCCTTTCTGGAAGTCACTGATAGTGTACTCTTTCTGGAAGTCACTGATAGTGCACTGAACGTCATCAGTTGTGCAATTTCCCTGACAATCAGTTGGGAATAACCAACCTGAAAGCGTCACTTAAGAGTCACGCGATTGATATTCAATTATGCCGAAACGATAGACGATAGATTGAACTTAATCACTAGTTGCGCAGTGGCTTTGGAAGGAGACACAAGTCCAAAAGCCTTGATTTGAAGAGGTTTTCTTTGCTCTTTGTGTCTATATAAAAGATAGCATTTTCAATTTGAATTAAAAGAGCCTTTAAAGGAAGTTAATAAGTGGTTAAACGAGCACATACTAGCGCAATATTTCGACATAAATATAGGCGACACCCCCAAAGAGGTGACACTCCCAAAGAAAAGTATCTGGCGGTTAAAACTGCGACTACACTCACTAGGTCTACCGACGCAGACTCAATACCATCCAGCTTTTCAGTAACCTGCGTCGACAGGGTTTCTCCGGATAGCCGCGACTTCAAGTTGTCAGGGTGACAAAGAGACAGGCTTTTACGACATCCTCTAAGCAAATAAGCGTCCAGAGGAAGAGCGTGTTCAGTATGAAGCTTG
>NZ_JBRAGO010000195.1:0-3027 GCF_052746595.1 Leptodesmis sp. | reverse complement strand
TCTTGGGAAGCCCGCACCGTATGCGTAGCATTGGTGTCGGGAGGATGTCACCAAATTCTGTTTTCGGATGTAACCTTGTAAAAATCTATTCCTGCGAGCGGATCGCTACAGACTGGTTCACAATAGAAAGCGAATCAGAGAATAGCCCTTAGTTTCGTTAGCTGGATTCCTGTTGATGAGCCACTCCCCTTCCCTTCTGGAAGACTTGTTGCAAGCGTTGCCAGAGTTGAGGCCGCAGATGTACTTCAAGCCTTCTCTGACAGCCCTTTCCCATGCGATGGAGGATCAGGTTCTGGCGGGCACTGACCAGCCGATCGTAATTGCTAATTTTCAACGGGAGCGGTTTTATCGCCAGGAGGCCCGTCGCTATCTGCGAATTTCCCAACGCACGAACCAAGTCTACGTCCTGGCGGCTCCCGAAACTGACTTTGCCAATCGCTCGGAGCACTATGAGACGATCGCCTTTAACCCCACCGATGCTCTGGCTCAGGAATGGCATCTGGTAGTAATTGGCGTTCACTATGCCGCCTGTTTAATTTGTCGGGAACGGCAGATTGTGCTTCCTTCCGATGTCTCCATTCAGGTCGCTGCAGATCAACTGAGACGGTTTGAAGGCATCTGGAGCTTTGAACGGAAGACAGCACGGCAGGCAGCGATTCTGTTGCTGGATCGAATTTTGGAATACCGTCCTGAGCTCGCTGAGAAAATTACTCAGGCTAAGACGATGCTGGGACGGCAGACGAAAGCTAAAGCCAACGCTGTCAATCCTGGCCCCTTTGCAGAACGATTGATCACCTACTTACAGGCTGGACAATACAAGTTACTCAAGGCGTATCGATCGATCACAGCCCAGGAACGCAAGGAACGCCTGGTGAATTTAATTACCAGTGCAGTACGACGATCGCTGAACCCGGATGAAATTCTGACAGTGGCTGTCAAGGAATTAGGACAGGCATTGCAGGCGTGTCGGTGTCTGATTTATCGCTGCAAAGAAACGGATACGACGGTCACGATTCAGCACGAGTATCTGGGAGATGGAGTTGTTTCCCTGGTGGGGGAACGCTGGAATCTGGCCGAGAATCCCCTATTTCAGAGGGTGGTACAGCATCAGGAACGACTGTATGTGAACGATACCCGGACGGATCCCTGGGTGCTCAAGGAGGAAGAAGTGATGCCACCCCGATCGCTACTGCAACAATGGCAAATTGCCTCCTGGCTGATGGTACCTGTGATTCATCAGAGTCGGTTACTGGGCATGGTGGAAGTGCATTTCTGCAGCAGTGCCTGTAACTGGAGTGAGGATAATCTGGAACTGGTGGATGCGATCGCCACTCAGATTGGGATCGCCCTGATTCAGGCCGAAGCCTACGCTAATCTGGAAGACTTGAACCAGCAACTGGAAGCCCTCGATCGCACTCGCAGTAACCTGATTGCCATCACAGGGCATGAACTGCGAACGCCACTCTCCACGATTCAGGTTTGCCTGGAAAGCCTTGCTAGTGAACCTGATATGCCACCGGAACTGCGCCAGGTGATGCTGCAATCTGCCTTAGCCGATGCAGAACGGATGCGAAATCTGGTGCAGGACTTTCTCACCCTCTCCCAATTGGAAAGCGGACGAGTGGAATGGCACCTGGAGCCCCTGCCAATTCGAGAATGCGTAGATTTAGCCTTAAGCAGCCTGCGAATTCATCAACAGGGTGCTTCCTTGCCTGCCATTACGATCGATGTGCCCCTGGATTTACCCCTGGTACAGGCCGATGGGGAGTGGCTAGTGGAAGTGTTGTCAAAACTGCTCGATAATGCGTGCAAATTCACCGATTCTGCTGGTCAGGTGCAGGTTGAAGCTCAAATGAACGGTGGCAACCTGCTGGAAGTCACCATTTCAGATACGGGACGTGGCATTGAACCCAATCGGCTGGAAGTAATTTTTGATCGCTTTTATCAGGAAGAAGGGGCGTTACGCAGAACAACAGGTGGCACTGGCTTGGGGTTGGCCATTTGCCGTCAAATTATTACCCGCTTAGGGGGGCAAATCTGGGCAGAATCGGCAGGCAAAGACCAGGGTTCCCAGTTTCACATCACCTTACCGATTGCTCAGACAGAAGAGGACGAAAAAGCACCATCGATCCGAAGTGACAGACGCAAGGTTAATAAGGCAAAACGGTAACTTTTTCGGTCTGTTTTTGTGCTGAATTGCGATCGTCGATCTAAAACTAAAGAACTGTTACAGATCCCTACAAGCTCGGTAACAGAGGTCGGGCTCAATGATAGGATGCCGTAAAACGCTTAGAGAGAAATCCACATGGCAGAAACTCTTACTGGACAACCTCCTATATTCGGTGGTAGCACCGGTGGACTACTGACAAAAGCGCTAGTTGAAGAAAAATACGCGATTACCTGGACGAGTCCCAAAGAACAAGTATTTGAAATGCCCACTGGCGGTGCTGCCGTCATGCGGCAAGGCGAAAACTTGTTGTATCTCGCTCGCAAAGAGCAGTGCATTGCTTTGGGTGGTCAGCAGTTACGAGCCAAGTTCAAAATCAACGATTACAAAATCTATCGGGTTTTTCCCAACGGAGATATTCAATATCTCCATCCCGCCGACGGCGTTTTCCCTGAAAAGGTGAATGCTGGTCGTGCTCAGGTGAATACCGTAGCTCGTAACATTGGCAGCAACCCTGAACCTGCCAAACTCAAGTTCAGTGGTCAAACTCCTTACAGTGTTTAATCGCTAGGGCAACCCCCTGAATTCCAACCCCAAAGGCTTAGCCTTTGGGGTTCATTCTCTTGAAAGGGCTATCGTTGCAGACTAATCTAGAAGCGTGTCAATGCACGTTACCATCGCCTCTGGGTAGTAGTAGACATTCACAGCTTCAATATGAACTTTCATATTGCCGGTATAGGCCCGACACCTACTTCCTTGCAAATGTAGCCGTAGAACAGTGAGCAGGTTTAAAGCAATTGCATCCTGAGCATCACTCCCCCCTGCCACCGCGAAGATTTCACCCTGCCTATATTCATGTT
>NZ_JBRAGO010000194.1:0-3201 GCF_052746595.1 Leptodesmis sp. | reverse complement strand
TTAAAACCTCAAAAAATCGAGATGCGGCCATTAAATTTTTGGAATATCTAGCCAGTCCAGAAGCTCAAGCAATTTTTGCTAAAGGTAACAACGAATACCCAGTGCGGGCCAATGTAGCCATTGATCCTAAACTTGCCAGCCTGGGAAAATTTAAAGAAGACCGGATCAATGTCACTATGTTTGGTCGTAATAACAAGCAAGCAGTGAGGATTATGGATCGAGCAGGCTGGAAGTAACCCTACTGACTACTGACACTGGCACCCCAAGTACAGGCAAGGGGGATAGAATAAATGCCCTTTGCCTGTCTCTTATTTTTTAATAAAACTCGGTCTCATTCCTGGCAGAATGATTTTAGTATTATTGCTATTATTTAGCATCAGTTATTGGGGTGCCTTGAGACGCGTTGAGACTGGCAAACCCCAATCCATCGCTCCTAATTAGCGCTTTGTATTGGCTTCCTGCAGGTTTAAACCTTATCCAAGTCCAGAACCGTATTCTTTCTTATAAGAAAACTCCAGTTTTCTAGCTGGACTTGGTTTAGCTCCTTTATGCTCTCACTGCTTGCATTCCCTTAAAGATGAGTGTGTGATCGCAATGAATGTGCTGAGCCAGAATTGGCTGCTCCGTGATCAGGTAGTGATAAAACCGATCGCTATCACCTCCCGTCATCATCACTCGTCCTGCGGGATACTGCTTCCACCAATGGCTGAGAAAATCGCGAATGCCAGCCAACAGCGTATGGAGAATGCCACTGGCGATCGCTTCAGGGGTGGTCAGGCTCCAGTGGGAAGGAAGGGGGAATCGAGGATCAGGGAGGAGGGAGAGGGGAAGGGCAGCAGTGTTCTGGCTGAGAGATTCTAGTTGCAGGCGGAGGCCGGGTAAGATGGCTCCTCCAATCAAGCGGTGGTTTTCGTCAGCAGCAGTAAAAGTCAGCGCGGTACCTGCATCAATTACCAGAACGGGACTACCGATCGCCAGGATAGCAGCCCACAGAGTCAAGGCACGATCGATGCCAAAGGTAGAGTACATCCCTTGTAAGGGAATATCACTAAGCTGGAGAAAGCGAGCCTGGGGGTAGGTTGTCCACAGTTGGGTTTGGGTAGGGACGACGGAGGCGATGTGGAGCGGGGGATGAGAAATGGAGGAGAGGGGATGGGGAATGGGAGATGGGGCAGAGGAGGAGAGGAGGCTGAAGTCGAAGTGGTGCGTGATCAGATGGTGGACTTGGCCTGGAGAAAGGTGGGGAGTATTCCAGGTGTGATGCAGGCAATCGTTGCTGAAGAGTGCCCAATGGAGATGAGTATTCCCGATCGCTAATGCCAACCACGGTTCCATAAAGCCCTTTTTTCATCCCTCCAATCCCTAATTTCCCATCCCTCATCCCCCATCCCCAACCCCTAACCTCCACTCATTGCCTCAACTTACCGCCCTCCTCCTGAATGATAAGCCTGAATAATAAGTAACTTCACCTAACAAAACTTTACAAAGGAAAATTGACCGTTAAGATAAGGACAGTGAAGCATTCAATACAGTTTTATCGGGAGGTTGTTCATGGTTGCAGTAGCTGAGAAGGCACCAGTCAGGCTGACCATGCAAACGGTGGAAATTGCTCCCAATACGACAGCGATCCGTTCGCTGGATTGGGATCGCGATCGCTTTGATATTGAATTCGCCCTGGAAAATGGCACGACTTATAATTCCTTTCTAATTCGGGGGGATAAAGTCGCCCTGGTTGACACCTCCCACGAAAAGTTCCGCCAGCTTTATTTAGACACCTTAACTGAACTGATTAATCCCGCTGAAATTGATTATCTGATAATTAGCCACACGGAGCCGGATCACAGTGGCCTGGTTAAAGATGTTCTGCAACTGAATCCCAACATTACGGTTGTCGGTGCGAAGGTGGCGATGCAGTTTCTGGATGACCTGGTGCATCAACCGTTCAAGCGGCTCCTGGTGAAGAGTGGCGATCGCATCGATCTGGGACAAGGCCATGAACTGGAGTTTGTTTCCGCCCCCAATCTGCACTGGCCGGATACCATCCTCACCTATGACCATGGCACTCATACCCTGTTTACCTGCGATGTATTTGGGATGCATTATTGCGATGACCAGACCTACGATGAAGATCTGGCCTTGCTGGATGCCGATTACAAAACCTACTACGACTGCTTAATGGGGCCAAATGCTCGTTCTGTGCTGTCGGCTCTCAAGCGGATGGGCGATTTGCCAGAAATTACTACAATCGCGACTGGACATGGCCCATTGCTACGGCATCATATCCCCGAACTGGTGGGGCGGTATCGGGATTGGAGTCAGGCTCAAGCGAAAGCCGCTACCACCGTTGCTCTGTTTTATATGTCAGAGTATGGCTATAGCGATCGCTTGGCCCAGGCCATTGCTCACGGAATTGCCAAAACCGATGTGGTGGTGGAAATGGTAGACTTCCAGATGGCTGACCCGCAGGAAGTCCGAGAACTGGTTGATATGGCGGCTGGAGTTGTGATTGGGATGCCGCCCCAATCAGGAGCCTATGCCTCCCATACCCAGGCATTGTTAAGTACGATCCTTGCAGCCAGCCATGCTAAGCAAGCCTTTGGTTTATTTGAAGCAGGCGGTGGGGATGATGAATCGGTTTATCCCCTACGCAACCGTTTGCAGGAAATTGGGGTAACTGAAGTGTTTCCGCCCATCCTGATTAAGGAAACACCCAATGAATCCACCTATCAACTGTGCGATGAAGCAGGAACAGATATGGGCCAGTGGCTGAATCGCGATCGCAGCATTAAACAGATTAAGTCCATTGACAACGATTTGGAAAAAGCCCTGGGTAGGATCAGTGGGGGGCTGTACATCATCACCGCTAAAAAAGGAGAAGCTTCTAGTGCGATGTTGGCCTCCTGGGTATCACAAGCCAGTCTGGAGCCACTGGGGATCAGCATTGCGGTAGCGAAGGATCGGGCGATTGAGTCCTTCATGCATGTGGGCGATCGCTTTGTCCTCAACGTTTTGGAAGAGGGCAACTACCAACCCTTGATGAAACATTTCCTGAAGCGCTTTCCGCCAGGGGCCGATCGCTTTGCTGAGATTAAAACCTACGCCGCAAACAACGGCTGTCCAATTCTGGCAGATGCGCTAGCCTATCTGGAATGCGAGGTGGTCAGCCGGATGGAAGGTAGCGATCACTGGATTGTCTACAGC
>NZ_JBRAGO010000193.1:0-3215 GCF_052746595.1 Leptodesmis sp. | reverse complement strand
TAAGTGATTACGTACAAGGAAGTAACCTTCGTGTAGAAGCAGCAGCTCGCATCTTACGTCCTAGACAGCGATTGCTGGATATAGGGTGTGGTGATGGTGTACTTGGAGTACTAGTTCGAGATCGTTTTGAGGAGATATACGGCATTGACATTTCTGATAAGGCTGTTGAACTGGCTCGGCAGAGGGGAATTAAAGCGTATTGTATTAACCTCAATGCAGAGAAATTGCCATTTGAAGATAGCTATTTTGATAGCATAACATGTCTAAGTACTTTGCAATGTATTTATGATATAATTTTCGCGTTAAGAGAGTTCAATCGTGTTCTAAGGCTGGATGGTGAGCTGATTTTGACAGTACCTAATATGCGTACCTTTTGGAGAATTTTCAAATTAGCTGTGCTAGGCGATTTCCCAAGAACCAGTTTCTATCCTGAAGGTTATGATGGGGGAACACTGCACTATTTTTGCTTTTCCAACCTGAAAAGTCTGCTGGAGAAAACCGGATTCAAGGTAGATATGCACAGAGGTATTTTCTGCCAGCCTCGCTTTTTGGAGAAGGTACCGGACAAGGGTTTGATAGGAAAACTGAAAGCAGAATTCCTGGGCGCCGAAATGCTTGTGCGAGTAGTGAAAGGTCGGTAAAGCCCTATGATGAAGGTTGCTTTTATTACTAACATTTGTCCTCACTATCGAGTCAAAACGTTTGAAACCCTAGCTAGCTACTATAAAGTGGATTATTACTTCTTTTCCGCTGGCGATGAGTGGTACTGGCAGCGACAACACGGTGTGCGGGCCGGCAACTTCCACTATGAGTATCTTCCGGGCTATAAACTGGGGCATTCTCGTGTCACTCCTACATTGCCCTGGAAACTTTTACGGGGCAACTATGATGTTTACATCAAGTGCATCAACGGACGTTTTGCTTTGCCATTAACGTACCTGGTTGCTCGTCTGAAGCGTAGACCCTTTATCCTCTGGACCGGCATTTGGATGCGTCTGCGAACACCGTTTCATCGCCTGGCTTTCCCTTTAACCCGATACATCTATCACCATTCGGATGCGATTGTGGTTTATGGTGAACATGTGAAGCGGTATTTGATAAACGAAGGAGTATCTGCTGAACGAATATTTGTGGCTGCTCATGCGGTGGATAATGACACTTATAACCGTGAGGTGACTGAAGAAGAAAAGGCTGCCTTGCGTCGCAAACTAGGAATTGCCCCTGACCAAAAAGTTGTACTTTATTTGGGACGTCTGGAAGAGGTCAAGGGGCTTCCTCACTTATTGGAGGCTTTTGCCTCTTTGAGTAGGGAAGATGCTGTATTGCTCATTGCTGGAACTGGATCTGAGCGAAAACGATTGGAGCAGAAGGCTCAAGAGTTGAACATCATGAGCCAAACTCATTTCACTGGATATGTTCCACCGGAGGAGACAGTACCATTCTATGCAATCACCTGGGTGTATGTGTTGCCTTCCATAACTACACCAGAATCCAAAGAAACGTGGGGCTTGGTGGTCAACGAAGCCTTCAACCAAGGTGTGCCGATTATCGCCACCGACGCGATAGGCGCAGCAGCTGGTGGACTAGTGCAGGGTGGAGTCAACGGCTTTATCGTTCCGGAGCGGGATAGCGCAGCCTTAGCCCAGGCTTTGCAGCGTATTTTGGATAACCCAGGCCTACGCGAACAACTTGGTCAAAACGCCCGACGAATCATCGCCAGCTGGGACAATGAACGGATGGTGATGGGCTTTCGGCAAGCGATTGAGTATGTTACGAAGCGGCTTGGAATATTCACCGTGAGCTAAGCACGATCACACCTTACCTTGCTCATCCTGCGCTTGTAGTTGCAGATGACGTTCAGTGCAACCGTGCTTTTGCTGATTGGGTGAAGGAGATAAAACCAACCTTTTGGGTAGCCTTCCGAGAAGAAGGTAAGGATGCTTTGGCTGGAGCAGCTGTTTTCATGTAAAGGAGAGCGATGCGAATACTCCTTATCCACAACCACTATCAGTTACCCGGCGGTGAAGATACTATCTTCCAGATGGAGTCAACGCTGTTGAAAAGTCACGGGCATGAGGTGATAGCGTTTGTAGAGAACAACCGCTGGCTAAGCGATATAAATCCATTAAAAGCAGCGATAGATGCGGTTTGGTCGCAGGAAGCAAAAAGACAGCTTTCAGCGCTTATTCGTGAAACCAAACCCGATATTGCTCACTTTCACAACACCTTTCTGCGCATCTCGCCGGCCGCCTATTACGCCTGTAAAGAGGCTAGGATTCCGGTGGTGCAGACGCTGCACAACTATTGATCTGCCCTGGCACGCTTTTGATGCGGGACGGGCGGGTGTGCGAGGACTGCCTGGGGAAACCAGTTCCCTGGCCCGGTGTGTGGCACGGCTGCTGGCGCGGCTCACGGGCACAGACGGCAGTGGTGGCCGGAATGCTTACCGTGCACCGCCTCTTGAGGACCTGGACCGAGCAGGTGGATGTGTACATCGCGCTTACGGAGTTCGCGCGACAGAAGTTCATCGAGGGAGGATTGCCCGCGGAGAAAATCGCGATCAAGCCCAATTTTACATACCCTGATCCCGGCCCTGGAGATAGGTCTGGCAACTATGTCCTCTTTGTGGGTCGGATCTCGCGGGAAAAAGGGGTTCGTACCCTAGTCCAGGCCTGGCAGAAGCTGAGAGGGGTCCCATTGAAAGTGGTCGGCGATGGGCCATTGATGGGGGAAATGCAACGGGCTCGTTCGGAAGGATTGGAGATTCTGGGCTGGCGCTCCCACGACGAGGTGTTGGCGCTGATAAAAAGCGCTCGTTTTCTCGTATTCCCATCGGAGTGGTATGAGGGGTTTCCTCTAACCATTGCCGAAGCCTTCGCCTGTGGCGTACCGGTGATCGCCTCGCGGCTGGGGGCGATGGCCGAGATCGTGGAGGATGGACGGACGGGATTGCTCTTCAACCTCGGTGATGCCGAGGATCTGGCTGCCAAAGTAGAGTGGGCCTGGGCAAATCCCGACACGATGCGGGAGATGGGTCGAGAGGCGCGACAAAAGTACGAACAGAAGTATACAGCAGAGCGGAACTATCAGATGCTGATGGAAATTTATGAAATCGTGAGGGAGCAAAATGAATATTCATAAACTGTACCGCCTTTTTCTCAGATCACTATCTTTGCACTTTCTTGACTATGCTGCCAGGCAGGCGCATAGTTGTC
>NZ_JBRAGO010000192.1:0-3243 GCF_052746595.1 Leptodesmis sp. | reverse complement strand
AGATCGAGTGATTGCTCCCTCCGGTCGCCCGCCGCTTCACCTCCCCCCAAGCCTGTGGCTATGGGCGGAGCACTGCGACGGATTTAGGTAGAATCCGTTCGGTTGCCGCCAGGGTCTTTTCCAGATTGGCCTGGTTCGCATAAATCACTTTCAGGTTGGTCAGCATCCGGGCTAAGAAGTGGCGGGAGGTAATCAGTTCTAAAAGCTCCGGACGCAACTCAACTGGACGATCGAAAATTTTGCTCAAGCGATCGCGGCAGTCCTGGAGAAATAAGATCTCACCCTGATGAAATGGATCCACGAACACTTCCATTTCTCCCACCGTAGGCCGAATCATAAAATGCCCTGGCATCCCAATCCCGATCATGGGGAAATCAATGCGACGGGCGATCGCCAGGTAGACAAGGGACAGGGTGATGGGAATTCCAGTGCGGCGATCGATCACATCACTCAAGAAACTATTGCGCGGGTCATAGTATTCCGTCGTATTGCCCTTAAATTGCAGATCCTCGTACAGGTACCAATTGATCGCCTGCAGAATTTTCAAGGGGTAAGGCTCCGGGGGCAACCGTTCCTGTACCTCAATCGCCATCGTATCCAGTGCGTTCATATACTCCTCCACATCCAGGAGCGGATACTCCTCTTTCGCAAGATACAAGGCCGCCCGCTCCAGACAAATTTGCTCATCGGGCTGCTGAATCTCTTGATAAACTGAATCTCTTGATAAAACAGTTGCCGTCCTACAGGAAACTCCATTTGTTCTGCCTCGACTCCTCTATCTCTTTACCCCTCTACTCCTCTTGCTCATAATCATTGCCCGATCCGTACTTCCATGCCTCTACCTGACGGCGATACCCATAAGCGGTCTGCGGTGGCAGACTGTTGAACAGAGCGGACAGTCCTTTCCCCAACGGATAGAGGGCACTGTAACCCGCCAGATTGACATAATGCACTAACCAATCCATTAACGCAGGCAAACCTACTTGCGGAATCACATTTAACACCAGGCCCGGATGAGCCACAGAGGTTTTCGTCAGGGTTTGAAACAGCGCCGGAAACTGCACCACATCTTGCAAAAAAGGCTTGAGTACCGCATCTCCCAGGCTGCTCATTTCCTGAAACACACTGGATAGCATCTCGTTAATCTGATTGGGAGCCACCTTCTGCTGCATGCCAACACTCATCGTACGTTGAAATAACCAGGTGACAGATAGGTTGGGCTGATAGGGCTGGAGTAAGGCCAGCGATCGCCGATCCAACCGATCCACCTGCAATGCTTCGTGAATCCCCGTCGTCAACCGCTCCAGATGTCGCACCATCGCCCCAAAGCCACCAAAACTTAAGGGTGACTGGCTACCACTGCTATCTCCCACAGGTAGAATTCGATGCCAACAGGGTTTCAGAGGACTTTTACGATAGCAGGGAAACACTCCAAACATCGCTCGTTGGGGATGAATGTCCGTCAGTTTGACCTGCTGATACTCTGGCAACAGGCGCAAGTATTCCTCAAACAGGGTTTCCAGGCTGGGGCGATCAGGATGAGCATCCACATAGGTAAACAGGTAGGTGGTACGACCATCTCGCGCCGGAAATGCTTCCCAGAAGTACTGACACTGGTTTTGAATCGGCGTGAAGGAGACAATCAAATCCCCAGTCGTGTTGTTGGGAAATCCGGTAGCGCAACTGCCAACCACCAGACAGACGGCATCGGGAGTTTGGCCTTTTCGGGCCTGTTGCACGATCGGAGAAAAGTGACCCATCGCATCCAGTACCAGCCGCGTACTGAATTCCTGCTGTCCAGTTGTGACGACCACTCCATTGGGATGCACGATCGCTTCCTCAAACGGACTGCGTTCAAACAGTTGCCCACCCCAGGCCAGAAAGCGTTGTTTCACCGTTTCCAGCAAAAAAAAGGGATCTACGCCAATATTCAAAACATTCTCAACCCACAGGTCAGAACTACCTAAAAAGCTGATCCGGGCAGGATTATATTCTGTGACGATCGCCTGGTTCAGTTCCGCTGCTGTCAGTAACCCCAATCGAACAAATGCCTGCAATTCTTTGCGAGAAATATTCCATTCCTGTTTCCGGCCTCGCAACTGACCCCGCTCCAGCAGCGCCACTCGCCATCCTTGCTGTGCCAGTACGGCCCCCACCAAAATTCCCAACGTCCCGCCACAAATCACCACATCCCATTCCACCTCAGCCAGAGATTCGTGAGTCTCGTAAACCACTGTGGGAACAGGCAGCGTACCCGTGCGCAGGGAGTGCCACAAGTCATCCGTGCGTCGCAAAGCATGCAGGCATTCTCCCGGAAGTTGCTGAAAAAATTGCTCCGTTAAACTCATGTGACTCTTTCAACCTGCCTTCTATGGCTAAGGTAGCGCGTTTTCGTTCGCCTCTCCACTCCCCCATCCTCCCTATCTTCCCCACCCCTTCTCCTCTTCGCTCCTCTACCCACCTACTCATCCACCCTTCACCCCAACTTCCGCCCCATAATCACCAGATCGCAGGGAGTTGTTTCAAACTCGGCGACTCCTGGCAAATATCCCCACTGCTCAAAACCAAACTGTTCGAACAGCTTCAAACTCGGTTGGTTGGTGACAAAGATAAAGCCCACCAGATTTTTAATTCCCAACGCTGGACTGTGGGCGATCGCTATCTGCAACAACTTCTGGCCAATCCCCTGGCGACGATGGGCAGGAGCCACATAAATACTCAATTCTGCCGTTTTATCGTAAGCCTGTCGCCCAGAGTAGAACGACTGAAAGCCCAACCAGCCAACCACCTCTCCCTGGCACTCCATCACCCACAGAGGCCGCTTATCCGGTGTATGGCTCTGTAACCAGAGACGACGGCTTTCCAAGGTCACAGGTTCTAAATCAGCCGTTACCGTCCGACAGGCAATGGTGGAATTATAAATAGCAATAATTGCAGGCCAGTCTGCTTCTACCGCGTCCCGGATGTCCATATCCGCCAGTTTGCTCGCACAAGTACAATACTTTGCTGGAAGGTAGCACAAAGTGGCAGTGGCTTCCGTTCCTTGCGATCGCTTCCTTGGAGAGATTTTTCTAGGATTTTTCGAAAAACGTTTGACAAACGCACCATTGCCCGACACAATAAAGATCGCCTTAAAAAATAGGCACCCCGTAAGGGACTAACCCATAAGGGACTGTAGTTCAATTGGTTAGAGCACCGCCCTGTCACGGCGGAAGTTGCGGGTTCGAGCCCCGTCAGTCCCGT
>NZ_JBRAGO010000191.1:0-3326 GCF_052746595.1 Leptodesmis sp. | reverse complement strand
AAACCTACTTGACACGTTCACGGCTTCATAGTCGTGAAGTGCAGCAGCGGTAGATCAACCTTGCTCCCTTGCAGCCAGGACTCAACAATCCGTTGCAACAGCGTTGTTAGTTCAGCGACGCACCGATCGCCCCCCAACTTCGCCTCACCGATCGCTTTCTGAGTGTTTTCGGAATCACTGATCGCTCCTCGCGACTGCCCTCACCGACAACCTCCTGGGCGCTTTCGCTATCACAGATCCCCCTCAAACCACGGCCTCCACCGACCACCGTCTGGGCGGTTGCGGGCTGACAGATCCCGCTGAAGAACGAGTGCAAGCTCTGGCTGCGGAGCTAGCTAACTCATATTTAGACAGATCCCATCTGCCTATTTCCCTGATTTGGTGAGTTAGACAGAGTATCGTCTGCCTAAGATCCCCAAACAGGTGTTTAGACAGATGCTATCCATACAATATCTCTGCCAAATAGGTAGAGGTTAAAACTTCTGTATAGCTTTACTCAATTAGGTTAGGACACTATCACGGAGGTAGAAGAAAGGTTAGGAGTGCCTATGCCCGCTCCCTACAGCCATGACCTGTGCCGAAAAGCGATCGACGCGGTGAAAAACAGCGAACGCAAAATAGAAGTGTGTCGGATGTTGCAGATCATCTCATCCCAGAACAAAGTTCACCAGCTTACCCGGTACTACAATTACCTTCTTGATCTCTTTGCCATCAATATGCCGTCTGGCAATCTCAGACTCACGGGCATATTGTTCCAGAGCAGCTTTATCGGCACTGGCGGGAACCTGAATTGTGCCCCGTGTCTTGCCCATCACTTGAATTACCAGGGTAATTTCATCCGCTACCAATGCTTCTGGATCCACCGCTGGCCAGGGTTGGGTGTGTATTGAATGGCGATAGCCCAGATTGTGCCAGAGTTCCTCGGTGATATGGGGTGCAAAGGGAGCCAGCAAAATCAGCAAAGTCCGAATGCCTTCTGCATAAACGGCAGAGTTTTTACAGGCAGCATCCGTCAACGCATTGCTCAACTTCATCAATTCGGATACAGCCGTATTAAACTGATAGTCGCCCTGCAAGTCATCCGTAACTTCTTTGATGGCGATGTGAATGGCGCGACGTAAATCTTTTTCGTCCTTGCTAAGTGCGGAGTGTGGAGTGTGGAGTGCAGAAGATTTCTCATCTCCAATTCCCGATCGCTGATCGCCAAACTCCGTCACCAATCGCCATACCCGATTCAAAAAGCGAAACTGTCCTTCAACGTCCGCTTCATCCCATTCCAGATCCTTCTCAGGAGGCGCTTTGAACAGAATGAACATGCGAGCGGTATCGGCTCCGTACTTGTTCACCACGTCTCCGGGCGCGACCCCATTGTATTTGGACTTGGACATTTTTTCGTACACCACTTCCAGGGGTTCACCTGTTTCTGGATCGGTGGGGTTGGCGAAGTCAGGAATGTTGGCCGGAATCACATACTTGCCGGTGCGAGGATTTTTGTAGGTCTTGCCCTGCACCATCCCCTGAGTCAGCAACCGCTGGAAGGGTTCGTCGCAGTTAAGCAAGCCGCGATCGCGCAATACCTTGGTAAAGAAGCGGGAATACAACAGGTGCAAAATGGCATGTTCAATCCCCCCTACATACTGATCCACTGGCATCCAGCGATTCGTTTTCTCCGGATCAAACACCTGCTGCTCATTCTTGGCATCGGGATAGCGCAAGAAATACCAGGACGAATCAATGAAGGTATCCATTGTGTCTGTCTCGCGGCGGGCAGCGGTGCCACAGGTGGGACAGGGCACATTCATCCAGGAGGCCAGCTTAGCTAAGGGCGAGGCTCCCCGACCGGAGAACTCTACGTCTTCTGGCAGGCGAACAGGTAGATCGGTTTCTGGAACGGGAACGGCTCCGCACTGGGGACAGTGAATGATCGGGATCGGTGTCCCCCAATAGCGCTGCCGGGAAATTAGCCAATCCCGCAAACGATAATTAGCCGTTCCCTTGCCTTTACCGTGTTTTTCCAACCACTGAATAGCGGCTTCCACACTTTGCCCCTTTTCCTTTCCAGCGGGAATCCCATCCAGCGGGCCAGAGTTGACCATCACTCCATCTCCCGGATGAGCCGCCGTCATGGTGGCCCCATCCAAGGTTTCGCCTGCCGGTTGGACGACCGCTTGAATCGGCAAATTAAACCGTCTGGCAAATTCAAAGTCACGCTGGTCGTGGGCCGGAACCGCCATGATTGCCCCAGTGCCGTAATCCATCAGCACATAATCGGCAATCCAGATCGGGATTTTGGCCTCATTCACCGGGTTAATCGCATAGCTGCCTGTCCATACGCCCGTTTTTTCCCGACCTTCAGCGGTGCGATCGATATCACTCTTGGCTGCTGCGGCTTCCTGATAAGCTTTGATGGCTTTGGCCTGCTTCTTCGTTGTCAATTTCTCCACCAGGGGATGTTCTGGCGACAACACCATGAAGGTAGCTCCCCACAAGGTATCGGGACGAGTTGTGAAGACGATGATCTCATCCCCGGCTTCCGTTGTGAAAGTAACTTGAGCACCCGTCGATTTGCCGATCCAGTTGGCCTGCATCAAGCGGACTTTTTCCGGCCAACCGCTCAACTGATCCAGATCGGTGAGCAACTGATCGGCATAATCGGTAATCTTCAAAAACCACTGGCGTAACTGTTTGCGCTCGACCTTGGCTCCGGAGCGCCACGATCGCCCTTCACTATCCACCTGCTCATTGGCCAACACGGTCTGGTCGATCGGATCCCAGTTGACCGTTGCCTCTTTTTGATAGGCTAATCCTGCCTGGAAGAACTGCAAGAAAATCCACTGTGTCCAGCGGTAGTAATCCGGTGAACAGGTGGTAACTTCCCGCTCCCAGTCAAAGGAGATGCCCAACTGATTGAGTTGCTGCCGCATCTGATCAATGTTCTGATACGTCCATCTGGCGGGATGAATGCCCCGTTCGATCGCCGCATTCTCCGCAGGTAACCCAAAGGCATCCCAACCCATTGGGTTCAAGACCCGATATCCCTGCATCCGACGAATCCGGGCAATCACATCGACAATTGTATAAACGCGGACGTGGCCCATGTGCAGGTTTCCCGATGGATAGGGGAACATCGACAGAGCATAAAACTTGGGCTTACTGGGATCCTCAGAAGTCTTGTACAGCCCTTGCTCAGCCCAATCTTTTTGCCACTTTTCCTCAATCTCAGCGGGGTTATAACGGGATTCCACAGAAAAACTCCTGCAAACGTTAGCCTAATTCATTCTAAGAGGTGGATGACAATTGATTTGATGAACGGTTCACTGATTTCG
>NZ_JBRAGO010000190.1:0-3363 GCF_052746595.1 Leptodesmis sp. | reverse complement strand
GCCAATTCTGCTGCAACAGGATCTGAGTTAAGCGATCGACCTGGGTTGGCGCAAGGACTAAAGCAGGAAGGGGTGGTAGATCCGGATCCGGAGTTGCGATCGCGCCTTGCCCACCTTCAAGGGGGAGGGGAGAAGATTCTTCCGTATCGACCTCCCTCTGAAGGGTGAGATTGATGTCGTCAAGCAAGGGTTTGACGGCTGTCTGGACATCACTTCCCTCCGTTAGGGGTACCAGCGAGGTGGGAGAAACTTCAACAGCAGCAGGCAGAGGGTTCGCTTCTGGGAAAACCGGGGGTGGTACCAATCCCTGGGGATCTTGGAGGGACAACACTCGCAGGGGCATGACGATGCGAAGCCGGCATCCTGCTCCCGGCTTGGTCTCGACTTGAAAGCGTCCCCGGAGCAGAGACACCCGTTGTTGCATACCACGTAAACCAAAGCCTGTGACAGCGTGCTCCAGGTCAAAGCCACGGCCGTTATCTTCAATAATCAAGCCCAGGGAGGTTGGGGTGGTACTTAGTTGCAAGTTGACTTCTGTAGCCTGAGCATACTTACAAATATTGTTGAGGCCTTCTTGAATAATGCGATAAACCGGAGTTACCACTTCGGCAGGCACGGGAGCCACCAGATTCAACTTCACGGTAGGCAAAACACCAGTGGAACGATGGAAGCTTTCGACCTTCGACCAAGGCAGTAATCAGAGTTTCAATGGACTGGTCATCTGGGCTATCCGTCCGTAGCGTTCTTACCGTCTGCCGGACTTCCTGAACTGCAGTCGATCCCAATCGCTGGGCCTCTTCCAAAAATTGTTCAGCGCGGTTGGGATCGAGTTGCCAGAGCTTAACCGCCGTTTGTAACTGAATATTGAGAGCGGTCAATGTCTGTCCGAGGGAATCATGTAAGTCGCGGGCAATCCGGTTGCGTTCCTGAGACGCAGAAAAGTTCCCAAACTGAAGCACCGTCTGCCAGAGTTGCTCATGAATGCGTGCAAGTTCTTCGGGGGCTTGAGGATCTTCCACAACGCATCAACTGCCCGATAATATCGACTATAACCCTATGAGTATTATCATAGCATCCCCAATTCTGACAACCATGCCTGTTGGCGCAATCGCCTCAGTACCAATCTGGAAGCCTGTGCTTGCAGGACATGGCCAACACTCACCCAGTTTAGTTCTATTCTGCCGCAGCCATTCCTACCTTGTGACAAATGTCATAGTCAGGCCATGACATTTAGGGGATGCCTCCTCCAGACTAAACCGATACTCTGTAATCATCCCCCTTGAAATCAAGGAAATAGCCCCATGCCGTTAGTCTACCGTATCGCTTCCTCTACCTGTCAGGCTATTGCCCCCACGCTCCCCCCAACAGTATGCAATCACCGGGCCGCAGGTTTCTCTGCATCTATTTTTCACATCCTGAACTGGCAGTTTAGTAGGGTTTGCAAGGCGCAGGACGTGGGTTTCAAAGCAGCCCCTGTCCGCTGCTGACAATCGCAACCTCTGAATTTGCAGTCTACTCTATCCTGTCTTACCCAGTTCCCCTACCGGGTATTTTTTTGACCACTCAACAGGAACCTTAAATGTTTCTAAAGAACCTACCCAGGGTAAACGGGGGATGAATGGGTAGAATGCCCCTACTCAAGGCGCGATCGCTGAGCGATTCTAGAAATAGATAAAAGCTGCTGGCACTCGATATAGCCAGTCTTTCAAAAACCATCAACCGTAGGGATTAGGTTGAGCTTTATAAGCGCAAGACCCCAGGCGATTGTCTGGGGTCTAGTTGTTTGCCTAGAAAATCGTCAATCCAGCAGCCAAAATCACCTTATTTTTCACTGAATTCGCCAATACAGGCGGCAATGAAAAAGCAAGCAACAATAACACAAAGTGACTTGACAATAGTTAAAGTGACTTGACGGCTTCTGTGAGAGCTACAGCCAAATCCTGATAACGACGGGGATCGCCTTCTGGCAGGGTCATGCGCTCCTGAAATTTGCGGTCATAGAGTTTTTCCAGTGTTAACCACCAGTTCATTTCTACCGTAGTCACAGTTGGTTGCTCCTCACTTTGGCAACCATGCAGGGTTTGCAACACCTGCAAGGCTCGGGTCGCACGGCTCCGGATACCAGCATCGGGATCCGTATTCGTCAATTGCTGGAGATGGGTCAGAATGGTCGAGACTAAGGCGGGTTGGGTTTCTATAGTGGCCTGGGCTAAAGCTTGTAAGCCTGCGATCGCCGCATAGCGCACCACCCACTCCGGATCCTGTCCCAGCCCCATTAACACATTACAGACATTCACCTGAGCGACTTTGGCCTGCTCGACCTCCAGTTCTTCCCAGTGAACAGTTCCCAGTCCTCTAGCAGCGGCTCGTCGGACACTCAAGGCAAAGTCGTGTTGCGCGGCTGCCATCAACACATCGAGTCCTCGGGCATCGCCAATGCCTGCCATCGCTCGAATGGCCCAAGCCCGTGCCGTGTAGTTGTGACCATCGAGTAGATCGAGGAGGGGTTGCACGGCAGGTTTCCCGATCGCAATTAACCCATCCACGGCAGCCACAGCGGCTCCGGGGTTGTTGTAACGCAGGGTAGCAATCAAGGTCGGAATGGTTTCTACTAAACGAGCATTGGCTAACTGCTGGACAGCTTGCACTAAACGGGTCGCAGAGTCTGCTTCATCAACAGCGCGGATAAGCGTTTGAGCCAGAGCAGCATTCGACATATAAAGTTTTAAGGATGGAGTTTTAAATTTTGCATCATTCAGTTATCTCTCATTATTCGCTATTCGGGGAACGAAACGGAGTTTGTAATCATTTTGTAACGAAATGGAAAGGGGGAAGGGTGGATCAGGAGAAGCTGCAGGAGATGAAGAGGATAGGGAGGTGAATCGTGGATAGTAAACAGGTGCAGCCAATAGACAACACCTTCCACCCGATTGCTACCCCAGTTAGGACAGCAGCAAAATTGAGCCAAGCCCAAATCGCCAATCGTTCGACTGAGGCTCACGAACATCCAACAGCCAAAATCACAACAGGCTGTCCATCAATTCCATAATATGAACGGCTTCGTCTGAAAGGGTGTCGGTGGCCGTGTGTTTTACTTGGTGTTCCAGGAGTCCTTTCAGGGAAATGAGTTTGAGGCTATTTTCGGCCAACGTTGCGGCGATCGCCGTCGCTGCTGGGTAATAGCCGATCGCCCCCAGATCGGCTAACACCGCTCGGCGCAGTTGCAACTTGTCACCTTTAAGAGCCTCAATCAGGCGATCAGCATAGCTGGAATCTCCCGTCAATTGATAGAGGGCGCGGGCAGCAGCATATTGAATGAGTTCGGTGGGATGTTCTAGAAAGGGTTGGATGGCAGGGATGGCA
>NZ_JBRAGO010000189.1:0-3593 GCF_052746595.1 Leptodesmis sp. | reverse complement strand
CCTGCGGCTATGGGCGGAGCACTGCGACGGATTTAGGTAGTGTCCAGCAACAAACTCATCATGTTTCTACACAGGAGAATAATTTATGAGTGATTTAGCCGTCATGGGTGCAGTGGCGATGGTAATGGCTGGACTGACGATCGCCATTGGCTCAATTGGCCCAGCGCTCGGAGAAGGTTGGGCAGTGGCACGAGCACTGGGGGCGATCGCCCAGCAACCGGACAAAGCAAATGTCATTACCCGCACTCTATTTGTCGGGTTGGCCATGGTGGAATCGACCGCGATTTATTGCTTAGTCGTATCAATGATTTTGCTGTTTGTGAATCCATTCTGGAATCATTTTTTGGGAAAATAATTTGGGAAACTAACGTGTTAATTAACTGGTTTACCGTCTTTGCCCAGGTGCTGAACTTTCTGATTCTAGTTGCCCTGCTGCAGTGGTTTCTCTATCAACCGATTCTCAAGGTGATGCAGAAACGCCAAACTCTGATTGCGGAGCGGTGGCAAGAAGCAGAACGCTTGCAGGCAGAGGCACAACAAGCTCTAGCGACCTATCGATAACAGCAGCAGGAACTGCAACAGCACCAGGCAACATGGCAGGCAGAGGCAAGGCTCGCGGCGGATCAGGAACGGCAACGGCTGTTGGGACAGGTGCGGCAAGCGATCGCTGACCAGCGTACCGCATGGCAGGCAGAGTTGCAGCAGGAACAGGAGGCTTTTCTGCGAACCCTGCGCCAAAACGTGATTCACCAAACCTACGCAATTGCCCGTCAAGCATTAAAAGATCTGGCAAATGCGGATTTGGAAGCGCAACTGGTGCAGGTTTTTTGCGATCGCCTGCACCATTTAGATAGTTCGCAACAGCAGGCGATCGCCCAGACACTCTCTCAAACCAATCAACCCATCCTGATCCGGAGCAGTTTTGAACTTCATCCCGATCGATGTCAGCAGGTAACAGAAGCCCTTCGCACGCAGTGTGAGATCCCTCAACTGATTGAATTTGTCACCACGTCTGACCTGTTCTGCGGCATTGAAATCAAACTCGCTGGACAGGAAATTGTCTGGAGCTTCGACACCTACTTACAAACGCTAGAGCAACGGCTATCCAACGCCTTAATACAGAAAGAGACATCCCACTATGAACCGCATTTCTCAGCAGGTGCAGGTTGCTTGCTCTGATGCTTGTGACCTGATTGCTCAAGTTCTCAGTCAATATCAAGCTAATCTGACACTTCGTGAGACGGGCGTGGTTCAGTCGGTCAGACCAGGAATTGCCCGCGTCACAGGTTTACCTGGAGTGCAAGCGGATGAACTGGTATGCTTCCCAAAAGCAGGAATTGGAGCAGGGGTCTCACCCTTGTTAGGCATTGCCTTTAACCTCGACCCAGAGGAGGTTGGTGTGATTCTGCTGGGAGACAGTCAATACCTGCAAGCCGGAGATGAAGTCTACCGCACTGGACGAGTGATGGATGTTCCTGTGGGGGAAGCATTGCTAGGGCGCGTCGTCACCGTGATGGGACAGCCGCTAGATGGTCGGGGTGCCCTCGATATCGCAGAGCGTCGTCCGGTGGAGCAAGAAGCCCCCGCCATTCTCGATCGCGCTCCTGTCACGGTGCCGCTGCAAACGGGACTCAAAGTGGTGGATGCCCTGATTCCCATTGGTCGGGGACAGCGAGAATTGATTATTGGCGATCGCCAAACTGGGAAAACGGCGATCGCGATTGATACCATCCTCAACCAGAAAGATCAGGATGTGATTTGCATTTATTGTGCGATCGGACAACGATCGGCGGCGATCGCCAAGGTCACTGCCACTCTACGAGAACAGGGCGCAATGGCGTACACAATTGTGGTGGTAGCCGCCGGACAGGATCCCTTGGGGCTGCAATATATTACCCCCTATGGCGCGACCACGATGGCCGAGTACTTCATGGAGCAAGGGCGCGATGTGCTGATTGTCTACGACGACCTCACCCACCATGCCCGCACCTACCGCGAACTCTCGCTGCTGCTGCGTTGCCCGCCCGGTCGTGAAGCCTATCCCGGCGATATCTTCTACATCCACTCTCGCTTATTGGAACGCGCCACTCACCTGTCTCCGGACTTGGGAGGTGGGTCTCTGACGGCACTGCCCATTATCGAAACCCAAGCCCAGAATATATCCGCCTATATCCCCACCAATTTGATTCCCATCACTGATGGTCAAATCTATCTCTCGCCCGATCTGTTTCAGAAGAGTATTTTTCCAGCGATTGACGTGGGGAAGTCGGTTTCGCGGGTAGGGGGCAAAACTCAACTCCCGGCTTACTAGGCGGTTGCGGGCGATCTCCGCCTCTCCTATGCTCAATTTCAAGAAGTTGAAGTCTTTGCCCGCTTTGGCACCCAACTCGATGAACCCACCCAACAGACCCTCGATCGTGGTCGCCGTATCCGGGAAATATTGAAGCAACACCAATCCCAACCTCTGGCTGCTGCCGAACAAATCGCCATTCTCTTTGCCGTCACCAACGGACTATTCGATTCTGTTCCGATTGAGCAACTGAAGGAAGTAGAACACCACATTGCTCAGACCGTGACTCAGCAATTATCGGAGGTGCGCGATCGCATCTACAGCGGCAGTCTGTTGACCCAGGGCGATCGCGATACCCTCATGCACACCCTCTCAAGGACGATTCCTACTCTGGGAAGCTACGCCAGCGCCCCATCCTAAACGCTATCTCCTCTCCCATGCAAACCCTTGAAACCCTTCAAACCCAAATCCATAGCATTGAAGATTTACGCGCTGTTGTCAGAACGATGAAAGCTCTGTCAATGGTGTACATTCGCCAGTATGAACAAGCAAGAATATCCCTCACTGACTACAACCACACGATTGAACTGGGACTGCAAGCACTGCTGCATCACCGCCATTTTTCTGAAACCCAGACGGGTTTTCCTTTCACCACAATGCCAAAACATCATGGATTAGTTGGGGTCATTTTATTGGGTTCCGGTCATGGCTTATGCGGATCATTTAACGAGCAAATCGTTAACTATGCACTGGGGCAACTCCAGCACCACCAAATTTCGCGCGATCGCCGTCTGGTAGCAGCGGTTGGGGCACGGCTGATCCCGTACCTGGAAACAGCACACCAGCCGATCCAAACGACATTTTCTCTACCCAGTTCCCTCGCAGGTAGTCTTCAGTTAATCCAAAACCTATTGTTGACCATTGAGCAGTGGCGCTTTCGCCAGCAGTCCCACCCAGTCACATCTACATCCGATGAGATGACGGAAATGCCCCATCCATACGTAGAACATATCCTCTTGTTCTACAACCAACATCTGTCCACGACTGCCTATCAACCATTCAGTCTGCAACTTTTACCGCTTGATCTTTCTTGGCTTCATCAACTCGAACAACGCCCCTGGAACTCCGCTGCACAACCCAGCTTGAGTATGGATTGGGAGCCATTATTTTCCAGGTTGATTCGTCAGTACTTGTTTATTGCACTGTATCGAGCCACCGTTGAATCTTTGGCCAGTGAAAATGCAGCCCGACTGGCAGCAATGCAGTCGGCTGAAAAAAATATTGAAGAACGTCTGACGGTTCT
>NZ_JBRAGO010000188.1:0-3650 GCF_052746595.1 Leptodesmis sp. | reverse complement strand
CTGCGTTTCATCCCCGGCTTAAAAGACCGGGGTTCTCACGCGAGTTTTCTATAGATGAGTAAAAAGGTGATGACGAAACCCAGCAACAGCAGGTAATCTGGCGATTTAGTGCCAGCCCCCCAGGTGATGTCTCCCACAGTTAACTGAGAATATTTCTGGGAGAAAAAAGATGCATAAATCCCGGCGATCGCCCGACTCAGTATGGAGGCCAACAGCAGCGCCACCAGGACGTACTCCCAGGTGAAGACTGGCACAGTGAGTAAGGGCTGCAGAAGCTTGAGCAGTTTCATTCGCATGTTCAAGATTTGAGGTCGTTCCGCAAGACATTCAGTTCGTTTTTCCTGACCAGCACCAGGCTGCGGCTCTCACGGGTGACAAAGTAAAAAGGTCGATTTTGGTTCGTCATCACCAACCGGGCGATGTATTCAGACAGAACCGCCAGGATCATGAACAGGATGAAGAACATGACGGAGTTTTGCAGGGAAAGCGTCGTCCAGCCTTCCAGCCTTCCGCCACTTTGGACTTGAAAAGATTGACGAACAGCACGTAAAAGCTATAAATCACATTCAGGAAGGCTCCGGTTAGGGCGGTAAACGAGAGCAGGCGGAGAGGGTAGTAGGAGGAGAGGAAAATTAAGCGAAAGGCGCGAGAAATAGCACCTGAATAACTTTGATTAGTCGGCAGTCCAGTGCGGTTCAGACGTTGATAGGTGAAGGTTTGATACCGTAGACCTGAAAAGGCGGCAATGACCGGAAATAAGCTGTAACGATCGCTATTATCCAAAAACGAATTAATCGCCCGTCGCGTATAAAGTCGCAGCGTGGAAGCAGCGATCGGCAGGTTTTCCTTCGTAATCTGGCGGTAGAAGCAGACCATAGACAAGATCGACTCCGCTATAGGCCAGTTGCACCATTTCCAGAATCGGATCGATGGGATCGTAAGCCGCAGCTAACGTAATCACCACATCCCCGATCGCTTGCTCTAACCCCACGACAAAGGCACTTTCATGAGGAATAGGACGAGCTAAGGAATAGAGTTGAATGTTGCGTAGCTCCTGCTGCAACTGCTCCACTACAGCAACCGTGTTATCGGTCGAGCCATTGTCAACCAGCACAATTTCATAATCCTTATACTCATGACCCAACAAGGCCGAGATAGCTTGCAGATACTCCCCAATCCAGGATTCTGCATTGCAGATGGGCGAAACTACCGACACCAACACATCCGATTGTGGATTCAAACCATGCTTCATCATTTGAGCCTCAGCTTAATAGCGTGTGGGTATCCATCCATCGGTGAAATGCAGCGGCGGCAAATAGCCTCAAATTCAGCACCAGGACTTTCAGCCGTCCGCTGCCACGCAGTGTTAGCCTGCGCCGCTATACGATGCTACAGCAAACTCCGTATACTGCCTCATTTTAGGCTCATGGAATGCCAATACAATATCTTCCTTGGGAACACTTTTACGAATTAAATCAGTTGCAATACCGTTTTCAGTCCAGTCCTCTTCGATCCAGAATTTACCATCCCGAACCCGAACATAAACCGTCATCCCATTAATCCGTTCCCCATTCTGCCAACCAAGATTCATCCAGATATAGTGAACTTTAGCCTCATCTACAATCAAAAACGTTTCGATATTACCCAAACTAGATGGAGGTGAATTTCATAGACTGTGTGCGCGCCATGTCGATAGTTTTTCATTCCCAACTTCTACCACGTTTGGCGTGCTTGCTGAAGCCTTCGCCTGAAGGCGAGGGTTTTGACCCTCCCAGAATGAGACAATAACCTCAGCGGTTGAATTAAACTCAGCGAGGCTGTCACCAACCCCGCTGGTCTTCAAAATCGGACGTGAATCCTTTTGATTCATCCGGCTCCTCAACAGTTTGGTCGTTGTCATCGATACCTTATCCGCCGTCTTCGGCAGACTTTACATCGTGGCAATGTCGATGGAGAAGTTGGAGGTTGGTGAATTCATCTTTTCCGCCTTGAGCAAGGGAAAGAATATGGTCGATTTCCAGCAAATCCTTGTCCTTAAAGAACAGTTGGCAATGAGTACATTGTCCTTGCTGTCGCTTCAGGAGTAATGCAACTCGTTGGCTGACTTGAGGATGTCGTCCCATGCGGGTACTCCAGTAAAGCCAGTCGGCATCAAACGGAGAACGGTTCCCTTGAACCTTGACATGCCGCTTTATCACGGTGTGACTATGTCTTGCTAAGCGTTGAATACTCTCTGGTGTGACCGCAGCAAATATCTATCCTTCTCCCCGATTGATTAACCAGTACTTGTTGGCAATCCAACACTGGTTTTTGCGGGGATGACGATGAGTTGCCCAGTTTTTTAGCTGGAGATACAACCAGTGATCTAGCTATTGATAAGCTTCAGAACTCACTGCTGTCGAGAAATAATTTGACCAGCCAATAATCACTGGGTTGAGCACATCAATCAGGTGAGCTTGAGTTGCTGCCTGGTGCCGTTGGATAATCTGTTTTAATTTCTCTTGATGGCGTTTGATGCTGGTTTGGCTGGGTTGGATCAGGGTTTTGAATCCCAGTGGTGTTCCAGAGGCATTGTGTGCCGTGAAGTGTTTTCCTGCCGGAAATTGCCGCACGGTGAAGCCCAGGAAGAGGACCAGTCGCAACGGTAGGGGTGATGCTGTTACTACTTGCACTTGTAGAGAGGGACTTGCACCCTCACAATTATCCAGTTGTCGAGGTTCTATCCTCGCCATCTGTCCCTGAATATTGCTATTCATTTAGGATGAACGAATCGCACTCGGTGAAGTTGTGCGGCGGCAGATAACCTCGACTGCTCCCACCGATAACCTTTGTTCCGTCCGCACCAACGAGTGTTAGCCCGCGCCGCCACTGCTACCTAGTTTTCTTTTGAGGATTTCTTCCATTGCTTTCAAGTCCTCGTCGGTTTTAGGGAACGGGTAGACTGGACTATTGGGATTGCCCATTCTAATCAAAGCCTCAGTCGCCTCGTCGTTATCCCGATGCGCAAGAACATATGCTCTCAATTCTTGGCAAGACATTTTGCTAAAGTCAGGCTTCGTCATCATTGAACCTCCATTGTCCACTTGAGAAAACCAGGATTTCCAAGCTCTCTGTTACACCAGCAAGAATGAACAATTGCAAATGCTATTGGAAGTTGTTAGCCCCCCAGAATTTCCAAGCTCTCTGTTACACCAGCAAGAATGAACACCGTCTTGGTATTGGGATTGTACCGAAACACATGAATGGGCTGATACCCATCTGAGAGCATTTGGCACACTCTGACGCAGACAAAAGCCTGTTCTGCAGTAGGCATATACTCATATCTACATGATAGCGAGTAATACCATACCGTAAAAGATGTACGGTCTTAAAGAGAGCTAATTGACTAATCAAATAGGGTAAGCAATGCCCACCCCAAAACTGACTTCTAGCAGCTACCGCTCACATCCCAAGAACCAATACTGTTACAAATCAGCAAAGAGCCATTTGAATAAACGCTTGCCCCAGGTGAATAGGCGGAGCCATTGTAATAACAGACTGAACTCTCTCGTTGTAGATTCTGATTAATTGCAGAAGTCTGTTTTGTGACATCGATAGGGGTGCGTGTCACCTTCTAGAGAGAAGATTCATAACTGATTATTGAGATAAGC
>NZ_JBRAGO010000187.1:0-3651 GCF_052746595.1 Leptodesmis sp. | reverse complement strand
GATTTGAAGAAATTAACAATTTTGAGAAATATTTAGTCAACAACAGCATTATTGTTCTGAAATTCTTCTTGAATGTTTCAAAAGAAGAACAAAAGAAACGATTTTTGGAGCGACTCGATCTACCAGAAAAAAACTGGAAGTTTTCGGTAACTGATGTTCAAGAGCGACAGTTCTGGGATCAGTATATGGATGCTTATGAAGATGTGTTTACTCATACCAGCACTGAATGGGCACCCTGGTACATTGTTCCTGCAGACCGTAAGTGGTATATGCGCTTGGTAGTTGCTGCCGTGATTTATCAAACTCTGGCAGGGCTGGGCTTGGAATATCCAGAAGTAATGGAGGAAACGAAAAAGGCTCTTGCAGAAGCTCGGCAACTTTTAGAAAATGAATCTTGACCCCTCGGAGTTTCCATGACTGCTTTGCTCAATCCATCTCTGTATCAGGTGAATACTCGTGTTTGGTTAAGGCAGTTATCTCAGCAACTAAACCGTCCTGCCACGCTGGATGATATTGCCGACGCAGCACTGGATGAATGGATAAGTTTGGGATTTGATTGGATTTATTTTCTGGGGGTGTGGCAGACGGGGACAGCCGCACCCTAGGTATCGCGCACAAATCCAGAGTAGGTGGCGGAATACCAACGATTATTGTCGGATCTGACGGATGAGGATGTGTGTGGTTCCTGTTTTGCAGTCACGGCTTATACAGTACATACGGCAATGGGTGGGAATGCCGCAATGGAGCGGTTGCGCGATCGCTTGCACCAACGCGGCCTCAAACTCATGCTGGATTTTGTCTCCAACCATACCGCACCCGATCATTCCTGGGTACAGGAACATCCAGAATACTATGTTCCTGGCACGCCTGAAGAACGATCGCAGGAGCCGCAGAACTATAGTCAGGTGGGCGATCGGGTATTGGCCTACGGTCGTGATCCTTACTTTCCGGGATGGTGCGATACATTTCAACTTAACTATGGCAATGCGGATTTACAAACGGCTCAAATTAACGAATTGTTGAATATTGCTAAGTTATGCGGTGGTGTGCGATGTGACATGGCGATGCTGATTCTGCCAGAGATCTTTCAGCGCACCTGGGGCATTCCTATCGCCCCCTTCTGGCCTGTAGCGATTCCCAAAGTTCGGTTTGAGCATCCTGATTTTGTGTTCATGGCGGAAGTCTACTGGGATCTGGAATGGACGCTGCAGCAGCAAGGCTTCAGTTACACCTACGACAAGCGACTGTACGATTGTCTGCGGGAACAACAGGCCCGTCCAGTGCGGGAACATTTCTGGGCAGATTTCGACTATCAACGTAGATCAGCCCGATTCCTGGAAAATCATGATGAACCCCGTGCGGCCAGCACCTTTCCCCCCGATGTGCACCGTGCGGCAGCAATCATCACGTTTCTCTGTCCCGGATTGCGATTTTTCCATCAGGGACAGTTAGAGGGCTACAAGCACCGGATTCCAGTACATCATCGGAGAACGGGGCAAACGGCGGAATGCCGAATCACAACCTTTGATAACTATGTCACTTCAGTGCGGATTACCTAAGGCCAACCCGGTAACCCCAATCCCCCTGTTTCTACGGCTAACGCGAATGCCTGCATTCAGCGAACAGCAGAGGAATTTGTGATCGCCGTCCGCGATGTAGAAATTACCGGATCGGGGCCGATCGATGGGGCAGGCAACCGAATCATCTTCATGCGAAACCGGCTCAATGGCAGACAGGCAGAGTGTCAGATTAATGTAGCCAGCAGCCGCGTACTTTCAGTTCGCATCACTTCCCAGCCCGATCGGCCTGTTCCTCCTCCTGATTGTCCTCCTGGAAACATGGTTTCACCCAACCACCCTTCGGTCGGAGCCTACCATCGAGAAATTGCTCGACAGATTCGTCAAGCCTACGCCAGGGTTGAGAAGGTGCTCTTCTCGACTGACACTACCAGAACCTTCTTTATTTCTAATGCCAAGGAAAGGGTACGCGGCGATGGTGAATTCCGCTAGGGCCCAACCTGGTTCCCCTTTGACTATACCTGCCAGGTCAACATTCGCAGTAGTCGAGTCAGGCAGGCTAACTTCACCATTCGCCGGTAGTCGGCAGGATGTGATTGGTTATGAATTCAAGGTTATCTGCGGCGGGTGATTGGGGTCGTTATGCCGCAGGTCTTTGGCTAGGGCAGTCCATGAAAATTTTCGATAAATTTCTTGGTTTAGTTGAACTACTGATGATTTTTTTGGGGAACACTGATTTCAGTGAAATTGACGAAGGAATAGAATATTTTAGGAATTTCATGTCCTTTAAGTTTAGCGAGAATCTTCAAAATGGTAGTTAAGCAATCTCTGGAGCACTGTGAAAGTTTAGGTTACGGTTTTCTACTGTTAGCTCATATTATCTGTGCTGACCAGCAAATCCATAACAAAGAATCACGGGCACTACAGGATCTTGCTAAGCAAGTAAATATCCATAAAATGACACTCCAAGAAGCGAAGAAAATTCTAGGGCAAGATGACACCTACATCTCTTTAGAAAAATCTGCACAAAACGTTCCTGTAGGTCAGCGAAGTGAAGTCCTAAAGCAAATATTAGCATTTGCTTACATTGATGGTTATTTTTCTCCACTAGAACGAGAGGTCGTCAATCAAATTGTTCAGACTTGGGGTATCGATGAGTATGAAATCGAGCAGATGCTTGAATATGCTCAAGGCTTTAGCCAATGGTGTACCAGCGATCGCGCTGTTGATGATACGAACAAGCTTTCAGTTGGGGCACGGTTATTAAAGGGGGAAGAGTCTGTATTATCAAGATCGCTCATCACAAACTAGCTGAATTGGCTCCAGAGCATACTGGAGAGCAGATTAAGCGACTTCAACGTGAAATTTTACTATCTGGACCAGAGTATGACGGTGCAATCCGGCAATGCGCCAAAATTGCCAGGGAAGATATTGAGTATGCTAATAAAGCATTAAGAGATGCATCCTTATCACTCCAGAAATTGGGAAATGATCTTCAGCCCATAATGCATGATATCCAAAAGAAGATTGTTGGAAAGGGAGAATACCAAACAGCAAAAGATGTAGCTAAACAGCTTGAGCAAACTCGGCGAAACCTTTCGGCTGAAATTCTGCACAATTTAGAGTCCGTACGCGAGACACTACAAGCAAAACAAAGGTCACTCAACCATTTCAGTATTGCCTTTATGGGACGTACAAAAGCGGGAAAAAGTACCCTCCATGCAGTAATTACAGGGGAAGGCTGGGAGTCTATTGGTATTGGTAAGCAACGCACAACTCGCTATAACCGCGTGTATGAGTGGAAAGGCATTCGCATTATTGACACACCTGGGATTGGCGCACCGGGCGGAAAAACCGATGAAGAGATTGCCCGAAGTGTTATTGAGGAAGCCGATGTCATTTGCTATGTTGTAACTAACGACAGTATTCAGGAATCTGAGTTCGCCTTCCTAAAGGTGCTTAAGGAAAAAACAAAACCTCTGATTATTCTGCTAAATATTCGTACAATCTTCGAGACTCACGGCGGTTAGAGCATTTTCTGAAAAATCCAGAACGATGGTTTGCAAAGGAAGGTAAAAGCGGGTGCGTGTCACCTTCTAGAGAGAAGATTCATAACTGATTATTGAGATAAGCA
>NZ_JBRAGO010000186.1:0-3813 GCF_052746595.1 Leptodesmis sp. | reverse complement strand
GCTTCGCATACAGCGCGGGACTTATAGCTCCCTGAACCCCTCAATAGTTAAAAGAATAGTGGATAGCTAGGAGGCACGTGGTGTGTAGCACGTGGCACAAGAGAAGGTGGAAAAGGTGAGGGTGTAAGGAAGTGGACGGGTGACTGAGTAGGTGGATCAATGCAAACTCAAAACTTAGAATTGACAACTACTCCAGCACCACACAACACAAATTAAACCTTGTTCAAGTCCAGAACCATAGCTTTTCTTATAGGAAAACGACCGCTCTCTAGCTGGACTTGGTTTAGTTAAGAGCCAATCCAAAATTCAAAATCGCAAATCCAAAATCCTATGAAAGGCCACAGACCCGAACCAACGATCACTCAGGAACTAAAAGCCCATGCCATGATTTTGGGTGGGCTAGTAGCCATTGCCTGGGGATTGGAATTGTTTGATCTATTGTTCTTTAGACAGGGGCTTAATCCGGTGAGCGGATTGGATCAATATGGGATTGTGCCCCGGAATTTGATTGGGCTACGGGGAATTCTGTTTGCCCCTTTTCTGCACGGAAATTTAGCCCATTTGATTGGCAATACGATTCCCTTCCTGGTGCTGGGCTGGTTTGTGATGCTACGGGAAATTAGTGATTTCTTCGTAGTCACTATAATTTCTGCCCTGGTGAGTGGCTTGGGCACCTGGCTATTCGGTGCTCCCGGCATCCATATTGGAGCCAGTGGGGTGATTTTTGGCTATCTGGGCTATCTGCTGTTGCGGGGCTATTTTGAACGCAGCGCGATCGCAATCGTCATGTCGCTGTTTGTCTGCATCCTGTACGGTAGTCTGTTATTGGGGCTATCTCCCTTTCAAACCGGGATTTCCTGGGAAGGACACCTGTTTGGCTTTCTGGGGGGAGTTCTGTCAGCCCGGTTATTAGCAAACACCAATAGACGCTCCGCAGGAGGCTAGATCTGTTGACGAATGCAGTCATTTTAGGCTGTGGCTATGTGGGAACGGAGGTGGCCCGATTGTGGCGACCCACTCTGACGGTGACGGCCACAACCACAACTCCAGCACGAGTTGCGGAACTAGAAACGATCGCCCATCGGGTTGTGGTTTTGCAGGGAAGTGATGCCGTTGCCCTGCGATCGCTCCTCCAGAATCAGGAGATTGTCTTGCTATCTGTGGGTGCCCGCTATGGCAGCTATACCGATACTTACCTGAAAACGGCTGAAACGCTGGTAGCTACTCTGCAACAGTGCCCCTCCGTGCGTCAGATCATTTACACAAGCAGTTATGCGGTGTATGGCGATCGCGGCGGAGCCTGGGTGGATGAAACCACTCCGGTTGCTCCAGCAAACGCAAACGGTGAGGTGTTAGCGGCTACGGAACAGGTACTCCTGAATGCTGCCAGTGACCGCTTGAAGGTTTGTGTCTTTCGCCTGGGAGGAATTTACGGCCCCGGTCGGGAACTGGTGAAAATTTTTGGCCGCGTTGCCGGAACCACCCGTCCTGGTACTGGCGAAGATGCCGCCAACTGGGTACATCTGGATGATATTGTGGGCGCGATCGACTTTGCCCGTCAGCAAGGTTTAGATGGCATTTACAATCTCGTTGGCACTGTTCCGCTAACCAGTAAAGAATTGCTGGATCAGGTTTGCTCCACTCATCACCTGCCCCCCGTCTTCTGGGATCCTACTCAACCTAGCCTGCGTCCCTACAACGCCAAAGTGTCTAATCAGAAACTCAGATCCGCTGGCTATGGTTTCATCCATCCCGAAATCCAACAGCTCTAATTCACCCTAACGACTGAAGTCGCGGCTATCCGGCGAAACCCTGCCGACGCAGGTTACTGAAAACCTCAATTTTATCGAGTCTGCGTCGGCAGACTTTGTGGGTTTAGTCGCAGTTTTAACTGCCGGATACTCTGAGGTACAGTAGCAGCAGTTTTCAAGGCAAGCCCTATATTTTGCCAATTCTGATCAGACTTAACCCATCGGAATTTGAGTAAGTTTTAACTGTACAACTGACTCATTAATTCCAGTTCCCGCTTCAAGCGATCGCGAATTGCTATTGGGGATATGACTTCACAGTCCCTACCATAGCGCAGCACTTCTCGAATGAACCAGAAGGTGCTGGTTACCTGTCGGACTACTCGTCGCACCTGGGGAGAGCCACCGAGCCATTCATTCACTTTATCCCGGTTCGTTTTACTCTGATAAGCAAAAGCCAGCCCACGGCGTAAATGCATTTCAACCGGAATCATGGCTAACCCAGCCCGCCATGCGCCGCCGATTTGAGCAACTGAGGCATCAGTGATTCGATCCAGCCGCAGACACCAGTTATGGGCTAATTCTGGTAAATCTTGATTGCCAGCCGTTTCCTCACACCAACAATCGAGGTACTGGCGGTCTTCATGGATGGCAATTTCGGCATAGCGAATGGTGAACTGCCAGATTCGTTCGGCAGCATCCTGATAGAACAGTTGAAACGGCTGTTGCCGGAGCAGGTAACGTTCTACCTCTAGCCGCCAGGATGGCACTGGGTGGGCAATGAACTGTTCTAATTCGATTCGTAAAGGAATAGTTAGTTCACTGCGCTCACACAATAGTTGAGCGATCGCAATCGCCATCTCGATTTCTCCGGCATCCACCAGGGCAGTGCGGGCACGGTTAAGAGCGATAATGCGCGCTTTTGGCCAATCATGATTGGGGGCAATGGCAAGTTGACGACGGGCGATCGCTTCCACCAGTTTCGAGATATTGGGGCGATCGCCCCAAGTTAGGCCAAACTCCAGCGCGAGAACTTCAAGCTGGGCCTTGTCCTGTTCTTTAAGAGACAACGTAATGGAATGACCTTTTCGGCTCATAAATATACGGATACTTTGTCTATATCTAGTCTTGTCGCCCCCTATTTTCGATGCCATGATTAACTTATGCAACTTTCTACAGACACAAAGTCAGCACATCAAGGGGAACTTTGAGCCTTGTCAATTTCTGTGAAGTGATGAGCACTCATTTCCAATTTATAGAAAAGTTCGGGAACTTTTGAGTAAAGGGAGTTTTGCTATGACAACCCTGGAAAAGCTGATGCAGGTTTTGTCGGATGGAAACTGGCATTCAACCAAGGAACTGGTACAGGAAGTGGGGCATCGATTTCCGGCCACTATCTATAGGGCTAAGCAGAAGGGCGATCGCATCGAGAAACACCGGGTTGATCGCAATCAGTTCGAGTATCGCTTGTTGGTTGCAGGAAAAATTTAAATAGGGACATTTGCGATGAGACTGCTAAACCGTCCTCCTAAAATACTTGAAGAACGCTATTTTAGTGAAGTTCGTCCGTTACTCTATAAGCAGCATAGAATGTATCGTCAGCGGGGTAAACGAGAAAAGCATACGTTAGCAGAACATCTTGATTCTGCGTGTCAATTTGTTTTGACGGTCAGCAAAATGGCAGGAGTGCCAGATGACAAACGAGCAGTAATTTTAGCGGCTACGGCAGTTCACGATTTGAACAAACTAGATGAACGTGGACGGAACGTGAAGACTCTAGCCAGAGATAAAGCCTTTCTGCGAGAACAACTGGAAAAAGCTGGGGTCAGCAGTTTTGGCTCTGGGTAAGCTGAATTGGAATTAGCTAGACGGCTAATTGAGCGGCACTCTGGGCATAATGCAAGTGATGGGGCATTATTTTTGCCAGAAGATCCGCAGATTAAGCGATGGGCAGCCATTCTAATTGCAGCAGACTTATTTGACCTAGAATTATCAGCAGATGATCTAACACAATAGTTCGGACAGTTTTTACAGAGAAAAACAAGATTCTAGACAAAAAACTACC
>NZ_JBRAGO010000185.1:0-3963 GCF_052746595.1 Leptodesmis sp. | reverse complement strand
GTCCCGTAACATCCGTTTAGAATCCCCGCGCATTCACGCCGGGGAGTAGTCAACGCAATTTTAAAGTCCTGCCTCCGGATCCCCATCACTTCGACCGGGATAAAGATGGCATCGGCTGCGAATCCAAGAAAAAATAAGTCAGATCCAGCTAGAGCACATCCGTTTTCCGATCAGAGAAACGACTGTTCTGGACTTGGACAAGATTGAAATTGCGATCGCTTCCTTAATTCTCCTCCTCTGATGCATCCTCCGACTCATAGGCAGAAAGATGAGCTGCTTCTACAGGGGGTCTGCGTACCGAGACTTTATTTTGGGCTGGTGACGATCCAGGTTTAGCCGCAGGACGGGATTCATCGTGCCAGTCTAATCCCAGTCCCTGTTTTGTCAAATGCTGACGAATTTGCGCCATTAATCGTTTTCTGGGAATATCGGCAGGGGTCAGGTGGAGTTGGGGACGAACGGCTATCCAGCCTGCGATCGCCCCAGCAGCGGCCCCAATATGCCACTCGCTTTGATGAATGCGGGTCATGCCGTTAGCAATGTGGGTGACGGCAATCCCTTTGCCACCCATCAACAAATTATTCACCCCCTGAGGAATCAAGGCTTCCAAAGGAATCAGCGTCGGGCGGACATTGTTTTCTAACGTACCAGCACTAGCGGCTTCTCCTTCCAGTTCAGATGGAGAACGGTAGCGGCAACCATGAATATCGATGCTGTAGTGAATGCGGGCGATCGCAGTTTTACTAAAATCTCGTCCTCCTGGCATATCGACGCGCAAATCTGCCTCCCGGATGGCGAATTCTCGCTGGTCATAAGCCCTACGACCTACCAATCGTCGTCCTTCCCGAATATAGGGCACCATGCTTAATCCCGATTCTGTTCCCAGCAGAGATTCCTCTCCCGATAAATAAGAGAGGGGCTTCTCCTTACCATACTTTTCAATCAACCAATGGGCAAACAGCAGAGCATGGTTTTCCGCATGACGCAGGGCTACCGTCGATAACCCACCCATCCAGTTCTTGCGCTGCCCGGATTGCTCAATTTGCTCTGCAGTAAGAATCAAGGGCGGATCCATGAATGTCCAATCATTACCCCGATTCCAGTTCACCATTGTCATATCACCGGGCCGCGGATCTGCCGTGCGGGGGTCATCTGGAACGGTGCTGACAATCCGCCGATAGTTGAAAAAGCTGTGTCCGTAAAACATCGGAAAGCCCTGCAGATCATAATCGCTGCGGTGTTCTTCCTTGGGATATTCCGACTCCAGCCGTTCCAGAGTCTTGATACTGGCTCCTTGATCATCCCGAATCGCCAGAATAAAGGGATAGGTGAACGCCTGGGTACAGTCTGAATTATCTTTTCGGGACGCATTTAACTCACCTGTCGTCGCCAGGGAATCAGACCCCAGACGATAGGGAATGCCAGCCCACCCTACCAATTCTGCTGTGTCGGTGGCATCAATGACCAGTAAACGCTGACCTGCAGGTGGTTGCAGTCGAATTGGCACTTTTTCAAATTCGCTGTCACTGTCCCAGGAATACCAACTGGAAATCTCACTGGAAAACCGACCCTTGGGCTTGTAATTAGGATTACGCGGGATGCGACGGACAGCGTAAATGGCTGTAATTTCCTGGCCCGTGGCATCAAATTCTGCTCCCTTGAAGGCTGTAGAAGTGCTCCAACGGCTGGCGGGAGACTTTTTCAATGCAGCCTGGAGTAATTGCTGTGAAGCAACCACTCCAGCCTGGGGTGGAAAACATAACATCCCTACCCAACAGCTATTGACATCAGCGGCTTTGCGTCCCGGCGGCAAGTTTGTCCAGGCTGGGAGTTGAACGGGTTGCTGGGCGATCGACTCTTTGAACTCTGTCCAGCTTTGAGACAGGGTTTCTTCATAGCGCAACATTTGCGATTCATCCAATGCGGAAACACCTTGAGAGGTGATCTGTCCCCCCAGCCAGGGTGTGAGTTCAATCAGGCAGGTCGTTGCCCCAGATTGCATGGCATGGGAAGCAGCGGCAATCCCCCCCAGTGACCCCCCAACCACCACCACTTCACATTTCCACGTTTCCTTGGGGGCTGGCAGGGGAGAGAGTTGGGGGCGGATAATGGTAGCTGGTTGCCAGGAGTCAGAGGAAAAGAAGGAGAATCCGGGCAAGCGCGGTATGCTGCCTAAAAATCCTCCTAACCCTTGCCCAATGATGAAACTAAACGTGGCAGCAGCCAGAGATAGAAGCCAGATCGAGTGCCCTTTAAATCCTCGCCGACTGATCTGTAAGATACTGTTACCCAACCCGGATCCGAGTTTGCCCAGCGCGATCGCCACCCTGCCCAATAATCGTCCTGTACGTCGCTTGCTATCCAGTTGTCCCTTCGTTCCTGCAGCCTTGCGTTGACCTTGCGAAGGTACTTGCTCTGCAACAGTTGGACGATCAGACGAAGACAGTTCCTGACTAACTAATTTTTGCTCAGCCGATGCCTGTTCTTTCAAGTCCAGCCCACGACAAAACTATCGCCAACTTTTTAACACAGGAACGAAAGAACAAAACAAAAAATTTATTAAGGTCAATTAATTGCTCAGCTTTCTGGAAAACTTTTATCGATTTTTCAATGCTCGCTGCATATCCCGCTGATCCTGCCGTTTGCGGACATCTTCTCGTTTATCATGTAGCTTCTTGCCTCGCGCCAGGGCAATGTCTACCTTGACCCACCCGTGCTTGAGATACATCTTCAATGGCACCAGCGTCAGCCCCTGTTGCTCCACCTTACCCGTTAGCTTGCGAATTTCATCGCGATGTAGCAATAGCTTGCGAGTGCGCCGGGGGTCATGGTTAAAGACTTGACTGGTGGTATGGTGGGGCGAAATGTGAACATTCATTAGCAACGCCTCCCCATTCCGAATCAGGGCAAACCCATCTTTCAGGTTCACCTTACCTGCCCGAATCGACTTCACCTCCGTCCCCAGCAACTCGATTCCTGCCTCATAAGTCTCCAGAATCTCGTACAGGAACCGGGCCTGTCGATTATCGCTAACGATCTTAAATCCATTACTGTTCTCAGCCATATTCCCACTCTAGCGAAAAAAGCCCCCTGACTGACGGATTCAGGAGGCTTGCCAAAATTGTTTGAATGCCGCGGTCGATCGTATCGATTCGATAACCTCTGAACGTTTACGCCTGACGGGAGTAGTACTCAACCACCAGTAGTTCGTTAATTTGGAGAGCCACCCATTCGCGCTCTACCACACCATTAACTTTGCCCACCAGTTTCGATTTATCGAATTCCAGGTGACTGGGCAGATTGGCCAAACCAGGATATTGCAGGTTTGTTTCCACCATTTTGCGGGAACGCTCCTGATCACGCACGCCGATTACATCACCGGGACGGCAACTGTAGCTGGGAATGTCTACTACTCGTCCGTTAACGGTCACGTGGCCATGATTCACCAGTTGGCGGGCGGCGGGAATAGTAGGAGCCATCCCCAACCGGAAAACGGTATTGTCTAACCGCATTTCCAGCAGTTGTAACAATACCTGTCCGGTAGAACCGGATGCCCGCCGTGCCTTTCGCACATAGCGAAGCAGTTGGCGTTCACTCAACCCATAGTTAAACCGAAGTTTTTGTTTTTCCTCCAGACGCACCGCATACTCAGAACGCTTTTTGCGGGCCTGACCATGTTGTCCGGGTGGATAAGCCCGACGGGGTGATTTGCGGCTCAGGCCAGGGAGATCTCCCAGGCGGCGGACAATCCGGAGGCGCGGACCTCGATATCGCGACATTGATCTTCCTCTAAAATACTCAGAAATTTTCAGACAGACATTCTAGTATACGTCCTCCAGTTCAGAGGGTGGAAGAGGAAATACCTTTTTTGTTCCATTTGGTATCTTAGAGACTGTTTTTAAACCAATTGTGACATCCTCCCGACACCAATGCTACGCATACGGTGCGGGCTTCCCAAGATCG
>NZ_JBRAGO010000184.1:0-3975 GCF_052746595.1 Leptodesmis sp. | reverse complement strand
CACTCACTAGGTCTGCCGACGCAGACTCAATACCATCCAGGTTTTCAGTAACCTGTGTCGGCAGGGTTTCTCCGGATAGCCGCGACTTCAGTCGCTAGGGTGAAAAAGAGACTGGCTTTTAAAACATCCTCTTAGGCGTTGTAAGGCAGCTTGAATTTGTTGCATTTCCTCGCTGCTAAGTACACTCAACCGCTGCCTCAGATAAGTAACGTGAGCGGGGAAAATTTCCTCAAACATTTGCTGCCCTTTTGGGGTAAGTACCACAATGAAGCAACGGCGATTTTGTGGTGGCACTTCTCGGCGAACCAGTCCTTTGCTTTCCAGGCGATCGATAATGCCCGTTAACGTCCCCTTGGTCACTAAAGTCTTTTCAGCAATCTGACCCATCATTAGCCCGGATGTGTTTCCCAGTGTGCAGATCACATCAAATTGCGGTACGGTCAGCCCCCATTGCCGGATCTGTTCCTCATCGGAGGCATAAAAGGCTTGATAGGTGCGTACCAAATCCCGCATTAATGCGAGAGCGGGTTCTTGAGCAGCCTGCTGAGTCACTGTAGGGTCTGCAGATGGTTGGGGGGGCGCTGCAGTGTCCATATCTGGTTTCATGAAGCTGGAGTTTGCCATTCAAATAGTTCTAATACAAACATTTTAGTGTTTGTTCGCAGGGGTTAGCAGGCTATCCAGGAATTTTTCTACCCGTAGACATACTTGCTCGCACAGGTCAGGGGCATCCGCATCAAACCACTCAATCGTTGGATCGGCCTGAAACCAGGTACGCTGTCGCTTGGCAAACTGACGGGTATGCAAAATCGTTAACTCCTTTGCCTCAGCCAGAGAAAGTTGCCCTGCGCGATGCTGTTTGAATTCGGCATAGCCCAACGTATTCAGCAACGGCAGATCAGCACTATACTTCTGGCAAAGATAATCCACTTCGGCCACAAAACCATCGGTAATCATTTGTTGGGTGCGATGGGCAATTCGCTGTCGCAGTTTCTCCGTATCCCGGCAATCCAGCCCAATTTGCAGAATCGAATAGGACGGAGGATGCTCTCCCTGCTGCTCCGACATGGGATGCCCTGTAGTGTAAAAGACTTCCAGCGATCGCACCGTTCGCACCTGATCATGGGGATGAATTTTCGCCGCTGATACCGCATCGACCTGTTGCAGCAGCGCATAACACTGCGGTTGGCCCAAGGCTTCCAGTTGCGATCGCAACTCTGGCTGGGGCGGCACCCTGGGAATTTTCAATCCTCGCGTGATGGAGCGAATATAAAGGCCAGTTCCACCAACTAGCAAGGGACTGGGGAGAAGGGAGGGGAGAGGGGTGGGCAAGGAATTTCGGATTTTGGATTTTCGATTTTGGATTTCGGACAAATCCTCGTCCTTTATCCTTTGTCCTTTGTCTTTTGCTAAGGACGAATGACCAATGACCAATGACGGCTCACCTTCTACCTTGCCTCCGTGGATTGTGGCAATTATCTCCTGAGCCTCTTGTTGATACTCCGCCAACGTCAGAGTTTCTGTGGGGTCGCAAATGTCGATCAAGTAGTGGGGCACAGCTTGCTGATCGGCGATCGAGGGTTTGGCGGTGCCAATGTTAAACTCTCGATACACTTGGCGCGAATCAGCACTGAGAATGACACAATGCAAGCGTTTTGCAAGCGCGATCGCTAAGCCAGACTTTCCTGTCGCCGTGGGGCCACACAAGACGATCAAACATGGTATACATGTACTGTTTTTTGCTAGACTAGGACTGGCAGAAGACATGAACATGAGTCACTGGTGAACCCCTACCTAAAATAGGGCGGGAAAGGTATCTAAAAACGCTTGTAAGCCTTTTGTGTTACAATTTTGGGTGGATTTTCGTATTTTAAGCTGGGATCAAATTTTAGAGCGTTTATTTTGGTTGGAGCACTGAACCGCATGACAAACTATTACGGTGCTGAGCAGATTCAAGTCCTGGAAGGGATTGAGCATGTTCGCAAACGCCCAGGAATGTACATTGGTAGCACCGGATCTAGAGGACTCCACCATCTAGTGTACGAGGTTGTTGACAACTCTGTTGACGAAGCTCTGGCGGGCTACTGCAAAAATATCAGCGTCACCATTAATCAGAACGGCTCTGTCACGGTGGTCGATGATGGACGTGGCATTCCCACCGATATTCATCCCCGAACCGGAAAATCTGCCCTGGAAACGGTACTCACCAAGCTAGGAGCCGGAGGGAAGTTTGGTGAAGGGGGCGGCTACAAGGTTTCTGGTGGTCTGCACGGAGTTGGAATTTCCGTCGTCAATGCTCTCTCTGAATGGGTGGAGGTGACGGTCTGGCGCGAAGGCAAGATTCATACCCAACGGTTTGAACGGGGGATTCCAAAGGGGGATATGGTCGTTAAGCCCGGAGCAGGCGATCGCACAGGAACTTCAGTCACATTCCTGCCCGACATCAGCATCTTCACTACAGGCATTGTCTTTGATTACGCCACCCTGGCAGGCCGTTTGCGAGAACTGGCCTTTCTCAACGGTGGCGTGCGAATTACCTTTACAGACAATCGTCCAGCAGACGGTAATCCCCATGTCGAAACCTACTTCTATGAAGGAGGAATTCGGGAATACATTGGCTATATGAACCGCGAGAAACAACCCCTGCACGAGGAAGTGATTTATGTGCAAGGGGAGCGGAACAATGTGCAAGTAGAAGTGGCGTTGCAATGGTGTGCCGATGCCTACACAGATAATCTGCTGGGATTTGCCAACAATATCCGCACGATCGACGGTGGCACTCATTTAGAAGGACTAAAAACGGTCCTCACCCGGACGATGAATGCACTGGCCCGTAAACGGAACAAGCTCAAGGACAATGATCCAAACCTGGCTGGGGAGAATATCCGGGAAGGGTTGACGGGCGTAATTTCAGTCAAGGTGCCGGAGCCAGAATTTGAAGGCCAAACCAAAACCAAACTGGGGAATACAGAAGTGCGCGGCATTGTCGATTCCCTGGTGGGCGAAGTCCTGACGGAATATCTGGAATTTCGTCCTGGGGTGGCAGATGCCATCATCGAAAAGGCGGTGGAAGCTTTTAGAGCTGCAGAAGCTGCCCGTAAAGCACGAGAGCTGGTACGCCGTAAATCGGTATTAGAGTCCTCGACCTTGCCAGGGAAACTGGCGGATTGCAGCAGCCGCGACCCCGCTGAATCAGAAATCTTCATTGTGGAAGGGGACTCTGCGGGGGGGAGTGCCAAGCAGGGACGAGATCGACGGTTCCAGGCGATCCTGCCGCTGCGAGGTAAGATCCTCAACATTGAAAAGACCGATGATGCCAAGATCTACAAAAATGCTGAGATTCAAGCATTAATCACGGCACTGGGTCTAGGCATTAAAGGGGAAGAGTTTAATGCCTCTCAACTGCGTTACCACCGGGTTGTAATCATGACTGACGCAGATGTAGACGGCGCTCACATTCGTACCCTGCTGCTCACCTTCTTCTACCGCTATCAACGGGATATGGTGGATCAGGGTTATGTCTACATTGCCTGCCCGCCTCTCTATAAAATTGAGCGGGGCCGCAATCACTACTACTGCTACAGCGATCGTGAGCGGGATCAACTGATTGCCACTTTCCCCGAAAATACCAAGTATGAAATTCAACGGTTCAAAGGGTTGGGAGAAATGATGCCGGAACAATTGTGGGATACCACGATGAACCCGGAGAGCCGCACCCTGAAACGAGTGGAAATTGAAGATGCTGCCGAAGCCGATCGCGTGTTTACCGTGCTGATGGGCGATCGGGTGGCTCCTCGACGGGAGTTCATCGAAACCTATGGGCCAAAGTTGAATCTAGAGGATCTGGACATTTAACAATACAGCGTAGGCTACCGCAATTCTCGTGCTCTCAATTGCCGATCAATTCACCCCATTTCAGCCAAGCTTCATACTGAACACGCTCTTCCTCTGGACGCTTATTTGCTTAGAGGATGT
>NZ_JBRAGO010000183.1:0-4045 GCF_052746595.1 Leptodesmis sp. | reverse complement strand
GGGACTTATAGCTCCCCCAACCCCTCAATAGTTAAAGACCTTTCGTTGTTCATCAATGGCAACAGCGTGTAAGGCGTTTTTAATGATGTTGCTGAGTTCGCAATCGTGAAATTGATATCGCTGATTCAGCCATTCGTCTGCAGGCAGCAGGGGAATCTGGTTGGGAACCCCCAGTTGGCCCACCGTATCCCAACAACCAAGCAGGGTAACCTCGGCCTCTCGTCGAACACCATCGTTAATATCTTTTGCAGCGTTGACTTTCTCGGTTAGCTTGCGATCGCGATCGCGGTAAATTTCGTAGGCTTCTGGTGCTCTACAAATATTCTGGCGGGATAACAAACCAGAGCAGCGCATCAGACCAGCCAGACTGCGAACCGTATAGGCTCCCCGGCTGAAGCCAAACAGATAGATTTCATCTTCAGGCTCATAATTCAAGCACAGAAAACGGTAAGCATCTTGAATATTTTGATCAATTCCCCAGCCAAAGGCTCCTCCCGTCAGCTTGTTCCAAGAATCACCAGTGCCCAAACCCTCATGATAGTAAACGATTTGAGGAGTACCATCCGCCGCTGTTGATCTTACAGCCTCAGCCATTTTCACTACATTTGTGGGATAGGGGCTGGATAGGGTTTGCCAGGTTCCATCACAACATATAATCAGGCGTTTCATAGGGGAATTTTCTCCTTCTGATTTGAAAGAGCCAGGCCAACCTAGTTAACAGATTTAGCGTTCCCTACAGCATGGCTATTTTCAATTGCCTAAATCCAACTGGTTTCAGGTTCCAAAATGTTTTTCAAGCAGTCTGTTTTCCTGAAAACTCCTCCTATTCCTGTTGTCAATGGCGGCAACAGGGGAAGGCTACTTCTAGCCGCATGATTTTTCTCCATAGTTGAAGTGTTTAAGATGTGATTTAAATCACATCAAGAAATGACGGAAAACACAGAGCTTCTGTGGTACCAACCGCATACTCTATTAAAAAGTATTTCACTCTAGAAGTGAGTGGGAATATCGCAAAACCTGCGGCAAATTTTCAGGTGCCCTCCTTTGAGAAAGTTGCTGCAATTATTCCTGAGTCCTTCAGTTGAGAGCGTAGTGGCGCATACTTGGCTGGTCTTTGCTTGACATCTGAATCAAGGCTATCCAGAACTTTGGAGTTGTTGCCCCTAAAAACCGCCAGGTCTGAATGGCAATCACTTTTCTTGATGCTTTGCCTGTCTGTTTCACGAGGTTTGTATGTATCTTGGGATGAATGTTGCTGATTGTGCAGTTGAAGAATTACTGTCCTGCCAGTTCGATCCTCATACGCTCGTTTTGCAGCCGATCGGCCATTTAGACAGTACAAATTACCGAGAATTTCAAATTCTTTTAGGGATGGCTCTGGAGCAAGCCGTCAGTGGTGTAATTGTAGATTGCTTATGGGTTGAGACGGTAGATGAATACGGTATCCAAACCCTGGTTTCTGGCATCGAACGGGCAGCCAACCTGGGTAAGACCATTTCTTTCGCCGCTATGAATCCCTCCATTCAGATTGCCATGGAGGCTGAATGGGATCGTCAACGGGATATGCGTTTCGGCTCCTGGCAAGACTTGTTCGGCTCCGATCTGGAACAGTTTTTAGATGAACAGTTGTCCGCTTAAATTTTTAAGCCCCTTTTCTCACTTAAGGATTAGTTAAATAATTTTTATGAGTGCATAAGATGGATCCAAGTTGGGTGTGAATAGATCAACATGGCAGAACAGGCTGCAAAAGCTGAAGTAGATGTGGCAATTGCTCCAGAGGCTCTGCCTCTTGTGAAATTTGAGATAGAAGCAGCGGAACTAACAGTTTCACCATCAGAGTTAATTCAGGCGGAGAAGAATGCAATTCGCACCAGCCTACGGGCCTCTACCTGGGATGGGGTGTTTGCCACAATCTTCTCCAACATTGTAGGTGGTGTACTCCTCAGCAATTTTCTAGTGGAGCTACATGCCAGCCCAACTCAAATTGGGATGCTGGCCTCCATCCCCATGCTGGCAAATCTACTGCAACCGATCGGGGCCTTTCTCGGCGATCGCACCACCAGTTGTCACTGGTATTGCTTCTGGGTATATGGGCCATCCCGCCTGTTGTGGGTGCTGTTAGCTGCCGGAATTCTGATCTCTGGGTGGGGCAGGCTTGACTCGTCCCTGTTGATCTTGTGGACGTTAGCGATCGTTCTTGTCAGCCACCTTACGGGTGCACTGGGCAGTGCCGTCTGGTTGAGTTGGTTAGCCACCTTAGTTCCTCGCCGCTTACGGGGCCGCTACTTTGGCATTCGCAACAGTGCCGCCAGCTTGGCTAATCTTCTCTCAGTTCCTCTGCTCGGCTGGTTCATTTCCTCCTGGAAAGGTGGTTCTATCCAAGGTTATGGGCTGGTGCTCATTCTTGGTGCACTCTGCGGCCTGATCAGCCTGGGATTCCAGTTTTGGATGGTGGATGTGAATCCGCAAGTGCAACAAGAGGGTGATGACAAAGGACAATCCCAAATCTCAAATCCCAAATCTAAAATTCCAGCCTTGCTCCAGGACACCAACTTCCTCCTCTTCTTGCTCTATTTCGGTATCTGGATGTTTGCGGTCAACTTGAGTGCGCCGTTTTTCAATCTATACATGCTGGACAATCTGGCGATCGACCTGCGCTGGGTGACGATTTACAACAGTTTGCAGGCCGGAGCCAATTTAATCCTGCTAGTACTGTGGGGAAGATTGGCCGATCGCATTGGTAATCGAACCATTCTGCTCTCGGTCGGGGTTCTGGTGGCGCTGACCCCCTTGCTGTGGTTAGTCACAGGAGCCAATTCCTTCTCCCTCTGGCTTGGATTTCCCCTGCTGCACATTTTGGCCGGCGGTACTTGGGCCGGAATTGATTTGTGTAATAACAATCTGCAGTTGGGGGTGGCTCCGGTGAAAAATCAATCGACTTACTTTGGGATTGCAGCGGCAGTTGCAGGCGTGGCGGGAGCACTGGGAACCACAGCAGGCGGATTTCTGGTCGAGTTTGCCAATTATGGTGGTATTCCGGGATTATTTGCCCTGTCGGCGATCGTCCGGTTATTGGCCTTACTGCCTCTGATGTTTGTCCATGAGCAACGGGGACAATCTCTGCGGCAATTGATGCGTACTCTATTTCCAGAGCAGAATTCTGCTACTGATGCTCCTGACTCAGTTCCATAAACCGCATTCGTAGCAACAGAGCTAAGAGGCAGATCGCTTGAATTTGAGCTGGATCGCACCTTTATGCAACTCCCCATGTTTAGCAAAGAAGAACCAGAGGTTGTCTCCCATCTCCAGAAACGGCTGCTGAAAACGTTCTCGCAGAAACCGCTTGAGGTTGGCGTAGGTGGGTAGCGATCGCATTGAGCCATGGGGAGACTCGATCGGAGGGGACTGATCGGAAAAGTAGTAAACCTGCTCAAAGGCAATGGCTGGGCTGAGGAAAAAATCCCGCATCGATGTCGCATCCTGCATTGCATAATGCAACGGTTGCAGATTGTAATAGTCGTTGATCCCGATCGCGATCGCTCAGTTTCTACCCATTAGAGACGGTTGGAGAGTTCTTCCATAATCCTTCAAATCCTGGACTTGATTATCCTCATTATTCTCTGCAAATTCCATGATTTGGTTGCCCCCTATCTCTAGCACATGGTTAACAATGGGAGCATGAATCAGATCGACTATCTTCGTATTAGCTTAATTGACCGCTGCAATTTCCGTTGTCAGTACTGTATGCCGGAAGGGGCAGATCTTGATTATGTGTTGCAGCAGAACTTACTCACACGGGATGAATTAATGCTCCTGCTGCAGGAGGTGTTTATTCCGGTTGGCTTTACTCGCTTTCGGCTCACGGGTGGAGAACCACTGGTACGACCGGATGTAGTGGAGATTGTGCGATCGATCTCCGCCCTCCCTGAAACCCAGGATCTGGCGATGACGACCAATGCTTTCTTACTGGCAGATCTGGCCCAGGAGTTGTATGACGCAGGCTTGCGACGAATTAATATCAGCCTCGATTCCCTCAAACCAGAAG
>NZ_JBRAGO010000182.1:0-4113 GCF_052746595.1 Leptodesmis sp. | reverse complement strand
TCCCGACGCTCACCCGAAGCGGGTAGAGCGCGGGGCTGCTGCTGTTAAAGCTCAAGACAAACCCAAAGCCAACCCAGACAAAGTCCGAGATATCAAAAACTGGGTTTATCGCATCTTAAACGTAAACCCTGACATTCCAATTTCCATCAGCCAACTCACTTGCAAAGAACCCGGATGCCCTCCCATTGAAACCGTCATTGCCATCATGACTCAACCCGTCAAGCAGTACAAAATTCACAAGGCTGTGGATGAAATTGATGAATTAGACATTTGCAACCTGTACTAAACCACACCCCACACCCCACTCCCTACTCCCTACTCTCCGCTTCCTATTCTCTAATGTCCCGACACACTCTATTTGTCTGCAAAAGTCTTGTGCTTTCTCCTCAACCCAGCGAGATTATATGGGGCAACGAGGCGGTTATCATCTCTGGCAAAGCCTGTTACGGTTGCAACATCAATGGCAGCTACAAGCTGAATACAACATTGAGGCAGTGGATTGTTTAAGTGGCTGTAATCGAGCTTGTGAGATCGCCTTTGCTGCCCCTAACAAAACCACCCTGATGTTTGGCGATTTGCCTCCCCTGCAAAGCGCTTCTGCCATCTTGAAATTAGCGGAGCAGTACCATACCAGTCCGGATGGCATAGTGCCTCGCCAGGAACACCCTGAATTACTCAAAAAGGGAATTTTAGCCACAATTCCACCACTGCTGAGCAGAACTGAAGCCTTAGAGCCACAGAAACGTTCCAACTTTTTCCGTCTTCACCTTGACTTATTGAGAATCTTTATCAAGAATAGAAAGGCGTATCTGATGACCTGTGAACCGTGAACATTGTCATCATTCCCAGCAATATTAGGAGTAGGAATGCCATGAGTGATTGCCCTTGTTGCCATTGCAACCTTTTGCGCCACATTCGCAATTCTGGGGTTTACTGGTTCTGCCCAACCTGTTGGCAGGAAATGCCTAACCTGATTACTGAGACCCGCAGGCAACAAAATCAGTCGCATCATTCCAGAGAAGTGCGATTGCATCCTCCAAGCCCAATCTAATACAGGTCAGCGCCTTTTACGCCTCACAATTTCGAAGCATCAGTGTGGTTGGGCAAGTGTTGATGGGTTCTCCTCCTCACACCTCTTAATAAAACCAATGGTAAATTCTAATTTAATGCTCGCAAAGCCAGAGGATTTGGTACTCCGGTTGTTTAAACGGCGAGAGTATTTGTCTTCGCATTGCAACCAGCTTTGGCAAATTGAATCTGGCGCAGTGCGTACCTACACTCTGACTGATGATGGTACGGTTATTGCGCTTGGTTTCTGGGGCGAAGGAGATGTCATCGGACAATCTCTGACCAGAATTCAACCGTACGAGATGGAATGTTTAACAGATGTTCAGGCGCGGGTTCTGCATTTGAATGAATGCGATCAGTTGAATCAAATATTATTTTCCCATCTCCACCAAGCTCAAGAGTTGCTGCGAGTTCGTAGCGGACAGATTCATCATCGGTTCTGGCAACTATTAGATTGGCTGGCGGATAAGTTTGGTCATGAGTCAGAGCGGGGACAACTCATCAAACTCCGACTCACACATCAAGATTTTGCTGACACCCTGGGGACTACCCGTGTCACTGTGACCCGTCTACTCGGTCAATTTGAGCGGGAAGGTCGGATTGGTTGGGTTGGGCAGCAGTTACTCCTGATTCGAGATTCTTAGCTGTATTGACACTCAGCGCATTTGTACGGTTAGCCGACCTTCTGATTCGGATCAGATAAAAAGTTTTTATGTCAAGAGTGTTGCAATATTTATTTACATTAAGTTACACTTTGTTGCATAAGGTTAAGCAAAAGGAAGCAACATCATGGTTCGTGGACAGGTGATAGAAGAGGGTGGACGCGCCAATGTTTATGCGGTTGAACCCAAGCTGTATGTGGATGACACGCAACAGTTTGGCTTCAACGAATATGCGGAAAAGCTGAATGGGCGGCTGGCGATGATTGGCTTTGTGTCTGCCCTGATCCTGGAAGTGGTGACTGGACATGGTGTAATTGGCTGGCTGACAGGGCTATAGGCTTTTCCCTCTAGGTAAGTTTTAGATCGGTAAACGTCATCTATTTTGGAGATAACTCTCATGAAAACTGACTTCGATTTCCCCAACAAGTATCTGATTGGTCCAGTTGTGTTCAGACCTGACTTTAACGCTCAGTCTGAAGTCATCAGTGCAAACCAGGCATGGTCACTGTTTTTCAGCGCTGGCAAAGAAGACAAATTGCTTGGCTTTAATGCGGAGGCAGGTCGCTTCTTTACAAACTTGCTGTTGGCTGTAGGCGTAGCTGGCGTGTTGTGGGCAGTGCTATTTAGCAACCTTGCCTAGGTGCTTTATGAGGCTTGGCTACTCATCTCATGCCTTCTTTAGAGTCCCAGTTGACTTTTCTGCTGGGACTCCTACTTAATTTGAAGAAATAATTTGAAGAAGTAAGCGCACTAGGGAATAACTTCTAAGGTGAAAATCAGCGCATCTGTTTGGCTAATTTAAGATTTGAGGGTTGAAAGCATTCCAACAATCTCCGTCACAATATCCATGTCCTTCCTACTTTCCCTATTCACCTTCTATTCAGTCCCAGGCACTTGTATTCGCCATAGCAGTTTTTTTAGCAAGACGGTGAAGATCGACCCAACCAGAAACTCCACCGTCCTGCAGGTTGATTCAGCGTTAACTAAATCGCAATCAGGTTTGCGCTGGGCTGACTAAACAACTGGGCGAAACGCCACGCTGGGCGATCGCGCCAACTTCCCTTACCGTAGGCATATCCAGCAATCAAGGGGAAAGCCACTGTCGCTTCCGAGTAAACCATCTGCTCAACGTTTTTATTCACTTTGCCCCAGGAATGGGCTTCGCGTAGTGTTGAGCCAGACAATGCTCCATCTCGTTCGTCTGCCACCGTGACCTGAATGGCGTATTTGTGCATGCTCACATCAAACCCCAGCAGTTCCGCGGCAACGACGGTATCTTGAGCAAAGTTTTTCGGAACACCGCCGCCAATCATCACTAAGCCTGTGTACTGGCTTGCCAGTTTGCATTGGGTTAACTCCCGAAAGTCTCGCACTGAGTCGATCGTCAGGTGAGCATCGGGAGAATTCCATTGGTAATAGACTAACCCAAAGCCGGCAGAGCAATCGCTAAACGCTGGCACAAAAATGGGAACCTGATGCTGATATGCTGCCAATACCACGGAAGGCGTATCAATACCCCGCCGCTCTAGGTAGCGCCCCATTTCCTGGATAAATTCCCGTGAAGAATAGGGACGTTTCTCCAACGATTCGGCAATTTCGGCGATCGTCAGGTCGCAAACCCGCAGTTGATTTTCATCAATGTAGGTGTCATAGATGCGATCAATGCTATTTTGCCGCAGCAGTTCGTCGTCTGCTAGCGGATCACCCACATAATGATGGAATCCCAATGCTTCAAAGAAATCTTGATCAACAATATTGGCTCCCGTTGAGACGATCACATCCACCATATTGTGGCTGATCAGATCATGCACCACCTGCTTCAAGCCTGCACTAAACAGTGAACCTGCCAGACACAAAATAATGGCACAGTCGGGATCACGTAGCATTTCATCATAAATTTTGGCGGCTCGACCTAAATTTCGTGCCTGAAATGCCATTTTGCTCATCGATTCAACCAAATCCACCACATCTAATGTTTTGATATCGATGGGTTGAACAATTTCTTGCAGCAAGTTTTGCCGATTCATGGCTTTCTCCTGAACCTACGATCAATACAACACAACCTACGAATTGCTCAGCGAATAGGTTACACGGACTGACTAATAAGCCAGCCCGCTGATACTGGGCGCTTCGCAGTGGTCGTACCAGGAAATAGCCGGATCAGATTGTCGTCGCTTGTCCAAGCGAATCTGGAGATCCCAAACCTTAGCAGCGAAAGTAGATGGATTCACCAATTTTGCTGTCGTACACCTCTTGAAAGGACAACTTTTTCAAGATAACTAAACTGATGTTGGTTGCATATCCCCTCTAGTGGGATAACAACCCTCTTAAGGGTGCGTGTCACCTTCTAGAGAGAAGATTCATAACTGATTATTGAGATAAG
>NZ_JBRAGO010000181.1:0-4182 GCF_052746595.1 Leptodesmis sp. | reverse complement strand
CCTCCGGTATCCAGCGCTTATCTGGTTGGGTTTCCCATTACTCCAGCTACGGATTTTAAGTTCAGTTTTGATCAGACGGGATTTGCCCCTGTCAGTGGCACGATTGAGCATATTGGCTCTGTCACCTTTAACGATGTGCTGAAGCTAGGTAACTTCTTGATCGGATTCGATCCAGGTCGAGTTAGCACGATCGCCAGTGGCTTCTTTGTCAGGGATACCATCACTACAGGAGCGATTCTGTTGATGTGGCCGCTCCCAGCAGCCTGTCCTTCGATGACAAAACGTTGAAGCTGGATTTGGTGGCCAATCTGCTGGTTTCTCCAGAACTGGCTGGAGTGCTGGAAAATCCTGCACTGATTGGAGCCGAAATTGGTGCCGCCAGCATTAACGGTGAGGCCGTTCCTGAACCCACCACCATTCTGGGTGCATTGGCAGCGGGTGGCCTGATTACCGCAGCTCGTCGTCGTCAGGCAGCGAAAGGCTAGGAGTTAGGAATTAGGAGTCAGGAATTAAGAGATATCAGCTCTTAATTCCTGACTCCTAATTCCTTGATCGCTCCCATCGTTAGACTGCCTTTGTTGAATCATCCACCTGGCTTCCATTTGATATTGCAACCAATGCTAGGCTTCTGATCGGGGGATATGGGTTGGTTAGTTAAGGTGGCCTCGATCGCCGCTCTCAAATCGGCTCCTGTTACCGGCAGTCCATTACTGGGGCGGCTGTCATCCAATTGGCCTCGGTAGACCAAACGGCGATCCTGATTAAACAGGAAAAAATCCGGTGTACAGGCGGCTGTATAGGCTTTTGCGGTTTCCTGGGTTTCGTCATAGCAAAAGGGAAAGGTAAATCCCAGGGTATTTGCCATGTCCTTGAGTTTTTCAGGAGCATCTTCCGGGTAATTGACAACATCGTTTGCACTAATCGCCACAATTCCCAGTCCTCTACCTTGATAATCCCTACCCAAGGCGGCCAGTTCAGTCTGCACATGCTTGACAAAGGGACAATGCCGACAGATGAACATAACGAGCAGAGCAGGCTGATCAGCGAAGGTTGCCAGGGAAATTGTTTGTCCAGACACCACATCCGCCAGGGCAAAATCAGGGGCAGGGGTACCCAATTCCAGCATGGTTGAAGTCGTCAGTGCCATTGTGAAATCGTCCTTTGGGATCAGCGTCCTCAGAGTAACATGGAACGTCAGCAGGTGGGAGCAGGACAATATTAGGTGGAATTGTGGCAATCTACTTGGCAGATCGTGAATCACGATCTCTAAGGTGTGTGCCCCCAGTCCATCGACAACGGCAAGTAGTCCGGCTCCTGCGGCCAGTACAACCACGGCCACGCTTAAAGGAACTGCAGGACTATAAAGCAGGAGCCAGGTTGATCAACTCAGCCATTGAGAGGGCGTTTGAAAAGTATCTGGCGGTTAAAACTGCGACTACACTCATCAAGTCTGCCGACGCAGACTCAATACAATCCAGGTTTTCAGTAATCTGCGGCGGCAGGTTTTCTCGGTATAGCCACGACTTCAGTCGTCAGGGTGGCAAAGAGACAGGCTTTCAAAACATCCTCTTTTCAAAACATCCTCTGAAGTGAAGGCCAGTTATAAAATCTTGTGTGTCAATACAGCTAAAAGCTACATCAGGGCGCGATCTTTTCTACAAAAACTTGATAGCCCTGATGGACCAAGACGATCTTTTTACTAAAGGTAGTCAGAAAAGCATCGATTGCGGTTTTTGGAGGAGCTTCAGTCACTTCTGGCGGAAATACATACTGATAATCATCAAAAATAATGATGCCTCCTACCTTGATCAATCTCCAGGTCAGTAAAGCATCCTCCAGGACATCACTGGCAATATGGGAACCATCTATATAAGCCAGATGATAGGAATCGAGTGGGAGCGATCGTAGGGCAATTTGAGATTTACCGACGATCTTTTTAACCTTCTCCGGAGTACCCGTTTGAGCCACGTTGAAATCAAATCGCTGCTCAATTGTTTGCAAAAATCTACCCTGCCATAAAGCCTGGTGTTCTGCTCCGCCGGTAAAGGTATCAATACAGGTAATTTGGGCAGTAGGGTGAGTCAAAATATAGTCAAGCAGCCAGCAAGTTGAGCGGCCTTCCCAACTACCAATTTCCACCGCCATCAATTCAGGTTGATTGGCAAATCGTTGTAAGTAATGTTCCCAAATGGGTAGGTTAATACTGAACCAATCTTGGGAAAACTGATAACCTTTACGAATCACTTCCACGTAATATTTGAGTTTAACTGCTTCGGTCTGCGCCTCTACCCACGTTGGATCCAGTTGCAGAACTTTTTGAACCTCAGCGTAGGCTTCTTTGTACTGTTTTTGATCTCGTAGGGCCGTGACTAAATTAAAGTGAATTCTAGCTAAATCGGTATGGGTAAGAGTGGGGTTGAGCGCGATCGCCTGTTTGAAATAAGGCATGGCTGCATCTGGTTTCCCCTGTCCTTGTAAGGTGGAACCCAGGTTATTGTAAGCCGCCGCCAGCAGTGTTTTAGCTGCGGAATTGGTTGGTTCCAGTCCCACGCCTAGTTCCAGTAATGCAGTAGCTTCTTGCAACTTGTTTTGAGCTAAAAACTCGCCCCCAAGTTGCTGCCAGTTCAATAGGGATACAAAGTTTGCTGTCTTCTCAATGCGTCCTAGCTTTTCTACTAAATAAGCCAATTTATCCTGCTCAATTTTGTGTCGAATTTTATGTAATTCCTGGATATCAGCAGGAGTATCATCCTGATATTGCTCAGGCGATGTTTGAAATTTCTTCAGTTGTTTATCAAAATTATTGCCTGGGTAACGAATATATTCAACCGTTTCCAGATTCACTTTCAAGACCTTAAAGAATTTAGTCAGCCATAGAATATAACTGATATCTTCACAGCCTGTTTGATGATACGGAATTACTGCTTCAGGAAACCCTTCAATGAATTCATGGCACTCTCGACGGATACAAAGATTTTGTGGCAGAGTGTTTTCGATCGCCCCTTTCCAAAAAGGATGAATCGCCTCTTTCATAAACACTCCAGTCCGAACCACTCCCACAGGTTGATTGGGTAAATCAATGACCTGCGACCCCTGATCGGTTGGCAGAATAAGTGAAGTTTTTGTGTCTCCTGTTGGATTGTAGTTGAGAAGTTGAAAACAGAGATAAATATGTCTTTTAAAGTACAAATCATCTCCATCACAGAAGAACAAAACTTCTCCTTGAGATATTTTGACTCCGGTGTTTCTGGCTGCCCCTGCTCCCACTCGTCTTCCATGATTGATAACTTTGCAATGAGGCTTGTTCTGGGCGAATTCTAGAATTCGTTCTAGGGTGCGATCGCTGGATGCCTCATTGACAACCACAATTTCTGCAGTGACAGGATGCTCTCCGTCATAGTGCTGAAAAAAGTACTGAATACTGTCTTCCACACTTTCCAGAGTGCGGATGATTTCCTTCTCTTTATTTAGAACTGGCACGATCACAGAAAATGAGGAAAGCATGGGAGAGTTAAGAGTCAAGAATAATGAGTTATGAATTATGGAATGGGTAGGACGTGAATGATGTCTCCGGGGACGATCGCGGCTTCGCCAGCAGGGATGACAGCTAATCCATTCGTGCCGATTAAATTAATCAAATTGCCGGAACTATGGCTACCACCTGCTGGTTTAAATTGATAGGAACCATTCATAAGTTCTAGCTGTCCCCACACATAAGAGTCTCGTTTGCGATCGGAGTTTAGCGGCTGAACCGTGATGGCGTTCACATAACTTACTTCCCACGGTTCCGGGAAGCCGGATAGTTTTTTCAAGGCGGGTTGCACAAAGCGCCAGAAGCAGACGAGGGCAGAGGCGGGATTGCCAGGGAGTCCGAAGTAGAGGGTGGAGGAGTGGAGGAGTGGAGGGGTGATGGGGTGATGAGGTGATGGGGTGATGGGGAGGGTAGGCAAGGTGGCGACGGTGAGAGGTTTGCCAGGCTTGATGGCAACAGAGCGGATATGAATCTCTGCGCCCAGTTCGTCCAGAATCTGATCTACATAGTCGTAGTCACCGACAGAGACTCCACCAGAAGAGAGAACGAGATCTGCACTAGCAACGGCCTGGACGATCGCCTCCCTCAACACCTCCAGGTCGTCCGGAACAATGCCCATTGGCACAGGTTCTGCTCCAGCCTGGGCAACT
>NZ_JBRAGO010000180.1:0-4293 GCF_052746595.1 Leptodesmis sp. | reverse complement strand
GGATATTCTTCTCCTCTAGCCTAATTTTCCTACCAAGAAGGTGACACGCACCCTTCTGCGACAAACTCAGGCTAAAGTTATAGAGTTAGGGAAAACCAAATTCTACAACCCGTAGAATTAAACCCTGCCCAAGTCCAGAACCGGAGTTTTTCTGATCAGAAAACGACCGTTTTCTAGCTGGCCTTGGTTTAAGCCTTGTTAATCTGTATTGAGGAAAGATATTCATGACAGTTTCTCCTGTTCGTCCCAAAGAATTGAAGCACGAAGTTAAGGATTTATCCCTGGCTCCTCTGGGGCGGCAGCGGATTGAATGGGCTGGACGAGAAATGCCAGTCCTACGTCAAATTCAAGAACGGTTTGCCCAAGAAAAGCCCCTGGATGGGCTACGGATAGTAGCCTGCTGTCACGTCACTACTGAAACGGCCCACCTGGCGATCGCCCTCAAGAATGCGGGGGCCGATGCCTTACTGATTGCCAGCAACCCCCTGTCCACTCAGGATGATGTCGCCGCCAGCCTGGTGGTTGATTACGGCATTCCAGTCTTTGCTCAAAAAGGTGAAGATAACGAAACCTATCACCGTCACGTCCAAATTGCGCTTGATCATCGGCCTAATATCATTATTGATGATGGCAGTGATGTGGTAGCTACTCTGATTCAAGAACGCCAGCACCAGATTGTTGATCTGATTGGCACGACAGAGGAAACCACAACTGGAATCGTCCGCTTACGGGCTATGTACAAAGATGGTGTGCTGACCTTCCCCGCTGTCAACGTCAACGACGCAGATACCAAGCACTTTTTTGACAATCGCTACGGTACAGGTCAGTCTACTTTGGATGGCATTATCCGGGCGACGAATATTCTGTTAGCCGGAAAAACGATTGTCGTTGCTGGATATGGCTGGTGTGGTAAGGGTACTGCGCTGCGGGCACGCGGCATGGGTGGTAATGTGATCGTCACTGAAATTGACCCCGTTAAGGCGATTGAAGCCGTAATGGATGGCTTCCGGGTCATGTCGATGAGCGAAGCGGCTCCTCAAGGGGACATTTTCATCACAGTGACTGGCAACAAGCACGTCATTCGGGCAGAACACTTTGAGGTAATGAAGGACGGTGCGATCGTCTGCAATTCTGGTCACTTTGACATTGAAATTGACCTCAAATCTCTGGGCGCTCAAGCCACAGAGGTAAAAGATGTACGGAACTTTACCCAACAATACCGCTTGAAGAGTGGCAAATCGGTGATTGTTTTGGGTGAGGGTCGCTTGATCAATCTGGCAGCCGCAGAAGGTCATCCCAGTGCGGTGATGGATATGAGTTTTGCTAACCAGGCGTTGGCCTGCGAGTATCTGGCGAAAAACAAGGGTCAGTTGCAGCCAGGGATCCACTCGATCCCGCTTGAAGTCGATCAAGAAATTGCTCGTCTGAAACTGCAAGCAATGGGAGTAACGATCGATACTCTCACCCCAGAACAGGTGGAATATATCAACTCCTGGACCAGTGGCACCTGATCGATCACTGGCCCGAGTTTAAGCATAAAAAACGGTAGGGCAATCGCTCTACCGTTTCCCACAAACCATGACTCATCTGGAATTCTGGTCTTCTAATCACGCCCCAAATCTTTAGAGGTAAACTCGATCGCAAGACACCGCTCTAGCATCTCAACCTGGTAGCACCGCCAGTAGCGACGAGGATCCAAAATCGTTTTTGAATTAGGCTCAAACACGGGTTGCTTCAGGTATTTCCACAGCGGAAATTGCATGAGAGAGTACTTTGCAGGCATAGTTACAGTAGTTCGATAGCGGGTGTAGGCAGTAACAACCCAAACATCTCTTGTTGAGTGGTCTACCACCTAATACAATGGCAGACTTGAAAAAGATTACCTTGGTGAGGATTGCGGAATCTTTTTAAACCGCTTGAAGAGTTCTCTGTAATTCCAAGGAGGAATCAGGGACTATGATGGGCGGCGATCGCGAAGAGCGTTGTCCTGCCAGATCCTCCAGCGGCACCTGGTCACCAGGAACAGCATAATTCAAACGTAGGGATATCCACATAGGTACTCTTCCTGGATAGAATTAGCGTAATTTCTCGCAAATGACGCTTTAAACAGGGCGTGTGCCAGTCATTTCTGCTTTAAGTTGGCGAGTAATCGGTTGACCATGAGTAATACTGAAGCCAGTAGGAAGTTGTACTGGTCTATATCCTCGCCCGACTGGTTCTAACTTCCAAAAGTGAATTTGCCAGGTTAAGGGGCGCACTGTCCAGGCTGTCGTAATTCCATTCAGAGTGGCATCAGGTAGTATAGCTTGAGGTAAGTAATCTATCGTTAAAGCATCAAAGAGTGTTCCTGATTGTTCTAGCAGTCCCATCAAATGGAGCCAACCATAATCTGGTTCTTGACTAGAGACGGTTTCCTGACCGGAGGAAGTTGCGCCAAACAGCCAGGTTAATTTTTCACGGATTTCTTCTAAACGGGGGCGATCGCCTCTGAGCAGCATGGCCTCCTCAGCTAATAAAGTGTCATCCCTGATCGGTGCCCACAATTCAAAAAAAGTTTGAGCATCAACCGGAATCGTCAGCAACTTCAAACTGGATACTAACCCAAGGGGATTAGGAGCAACAGCCAAATCAGAGGATATGAAGGAGTCAATCATGGGAGCGTAGTTCCTTCAAAAGAACGAGATAAAGGATAAGTTGGACTTAGGCTTCCCAGAGTTGTGGTTGGTTCGACAACTTCAATTGTTAACCACTTGCGAAACCGTGAACCATCAGTAACGTTAGGATAAAGGGAAGCGACTAAATAGGGAAGTGGGGCTTCTACCATTCTCACCCGCCCCTTAAGATGGAAGAAGCGACTAGGGAATTAGGAAATAACAGTTAAGCCTTCTATGAATCAAATTCTCGCAGACACTACCATACTGGATCAGGAGCTTTCCAACCGGTTTATTGAGCTCGATCCGGAGGGTTATTTCATCATTTATATTGACCCTCAAAATAAGTTAATTTGTGCCAAACATTTCACAAATTTTATTGACGATCGCGGATTAGCCTGTGATCCAGAAACAGGAAAACCGATTCCCTGTAATGGGAAGGTCGAACGTATTCCAACTCAAATTTTTACGGGGAGAACAGCTAAAGAAATTTGTGTAAAGCTCTTTGAGCAAACAAATCCTTGCCCAGTATCACGTTTGGATCATGCATCTTATCTAGGGCGCGAATTTCAACGGGCAGAGATGGCTTTACTGAGTGGTCAGGAGTATATTCAGGACTAGAAATAGGCTCTGATCTGCTGCTGTGGATTAGGGTGAACCAGATCGTTCAGAACTTAAGTACAGATCTTTTACAGTAATCCTCGATAGCGGATAAATACCAGAACTACAGCCCATGATCCCAGTGCAACTTTGATGGCAACCAGAATGTTGAGAATCGGAATAATCCCACCGCTAATCAGATTACCTAACTCTCCGTGGGGCAGTTCCAACCCTGCCAGCGTGATCACAGATAAAACAATGAAAATCAGGACTGAAACTTTCTCCCAGATGGCAGCGTGCCAGCGTTGGTAAATTGCTTCCATCCACTCAGAGGATGAAGTAATCGCCACCAGTCCGATCGCGGTTCCAATTGCAACTCCAGCGGCAAACCCACCTCCTGGACTGAGATGCCCCCGAATTGCCAATTCTACCCCAACCAATGCGGAAATCGTTGCTCCCAACCGAGCCAACACAATCGACGGCTGATCAGTGAATTGATAAATCGTGCAGAATGGCCGTTCATTGGCCAGCAAAAAGGACGCTCCCATAATTGCGATCGTAAATACGATCACTTCAAAAATGGTGTCATACAGGCGATTCCTGAAAATGATCCCCGAAACCGCATTCGGTACTCCACTATCTTGCATGACAGCTTCGACAATCGCAAGATCAGGCACCTCTGCTGCCAGATTGGGCATGATTAGGAACTTGATGAACAGAGCAACCCCTGCTGCCATGTAGAGCCATTTCATCTAGTGCTTCTCCCCAGAATCAACTGCCGTGATGTAAGCCAAACTGGTTATGGGTGACAACAGTTCAGTTTGCAAAATCTCATAGAGACGACGAATGCGAGTGACAGTGCGATAGGGCTGTGGCTGTGACTCAGGTGCTGTTGAGGTTTGATCTGCTTGTTGAAGGTACTCAATACAGGTAGCATGGACTTCTTTTTGAATCAATGCCTGCTCTAAAGATTGCGGATCAGGATACGGGATTAACTATTGAGGGGTTGGGGGAGCTATAAGTCCCGCGCTGTATGCGAAGC
>NZ_JBRAGO010000179.1:0-4507 GCF_052746595.1 Leptodesmis sp. | reverse complement strand
CTGATATGGTCATGCGATTAGAATGAACTAGCCCTACCTTGAACATAATATTTTAACTGGTAGCTCCCTGATTTAACTGAATAATCTACTAGACTTCATGAGTTGTTCTACTTCTAATCTAATGAGCAAAAATAGCGATCGCTGACTTCTGTAATCGCTTGGATGTAATTCTTTAGAAAATTCAACTAATCAACTAAAGCGTTTCGATCTGCTCGGCTGATAAATTCAGTAATTGTGTCACTTGGGCAACGTCCATACCGTTTGCCAGCAAATTTCGGGCGGCTTGCAACACCTGTGCTTGGGCTTGTTCTTTCGCCGATCGTTCCTGTTCCTTCGCCGATCGTTCCTGAGCAGCCTGTTGCTCTGCTTGCTCTGTATCCGTTAGTAGCCATTGCCCTGTACCATCACACCAGCGCAACCAATAACCAGGGACATCTTCAAACACTCCTTCCCAAATTCCTAGCCCAATGTCTAAGTCAGCCAACCAGGCGATCGGATTTTCTGAATTGAGCGATTGCTCCTGATACTGCCCACCATCCAGTTTGAAGTAGCGCAATTGCTGCGTGTGGCGGTTATATACTAAATAATGAGGAATTCGCAAATATCGTTCGTAGACTTCCAGTTTAGAAGGGGGTTTGGTTCCGATTTGCTCCAACCCGTTGCTCACTGGCGCGTTGGCTGACATCGCTGATTCCGCATTCGTTGTAGCGGTTTCGGTGTAAAAACGTCCTAGATCTTCGGCTTCAGTGCCAGGAGACAAAAGTTCGATCGTGATATAAGGGCTTTTCCCTTCCTGCCAGATCACGTAACTACGCCGTAACTCTTTGCCGTCATACAACCGGGGCACATCGACGACTAGAAACCAGTCTGGACGCTTGTACCACAAAGGATGGTTGACATCGTAGTAGAGATTCAAGTCAGATGCGGTAAAACAATGATCGCGAGTGTAAGCACTCAAGCGGAGGGTACGACTGAGCAACTGAGGTTGGAGGTCATGAAATTCATCTGGCAAACCAGGTTCCTCAGGACTTTCACTGGGTAAATCATACATGGTAGGCAAGGTTTCACGAGGCGATCGAGGAGGATCAACCTGTTCCAGTATGGGTTTGCGGTTAATGAGAACCATAGCCAACCTCAGAGGGTTCCAATGAAAATTTTGCCGCAGTGAGGACGTAAGCCCTGCACCCCCACGTTCTATTATGAGACGACTGCAATGCACTCAATTTCAACTAGTGCATCTTTGGGCAGGCGGGCGACTTCAACGCAGGCACGAGCCGGAGCCGTGTCTTCCGCAAAATAGCGAGCATAGACCCCGTTCATCGCTCCAAAATCGTTCATATCTTTGAGAAAGACGCTGGTTTTGACGACATCATTCAGAGTGGCTCCCGCGGCTTCCAGAATTGCTTTCAGATTCGCGATCGCCCCCACTTTCTACTCCTCTCTCCCCAGCTGCTCCACCAAGACCTCATGTTCTAGTGATTGAAATCCTGCTTGCACCACCTCTAACACCCGCGCCAGATTACTCAACAAACGACCAATTATATGTTTGTTCTGCACGGAGTTTGTCGCACAGGCGACCAGCAGGAACTTCTACATCGTCATAGGTGAGCACTTGATCTCTGGGAATATCGCGCTTCAGGCGGCACCCCTCAGCTAATCCCATGGGCAGCAGATTTTGAGCCTGAACAATGGCTGATTTTTCGCACTGGCCGTAGGCCTTGTAGTAGCCAATGCCATCCAAAGTCTCCCCTGCCTTGAGATCAATTTTGGCAGTTGCGACCACATCCACCCGTGGCTCTCCGAGCGGAGATAAAACTCGATCGCCAAACAGCACCACCCGCGCCACCGACATTGGCACCTCAAAATGGCAGAGGTGATAGGGCGTGTAAAAACTGTACAGGGGGCCTTCTCCCAGTTTGTAGAGGTTGAGGTAATGTCGTTGTTTGGGATCATCGTGAGTGCCAAACACAAAGACTCCTGGCCCCGGTTGGGCACCGACGACATAATCCACAATGCCGCCCAGTTCCTTCAGTTGGTCAACATCGTACATTGAGGTCATGGCATCCACATGGCCTTTGAAGGTGTAGCCCAGCATTCCCCGTTGCGCGATCGTCATCCCGGTGGCGTTAGCCACGATCGCCTGCTCAAAAGAAATCTTGGTACCATCCGCAAAACTGGTGACCATGTGGGCTTTTTGTCCCCATTGTTTGGCGAACCCTTCCTGGGTGGTGGGATTGCGGTAGGGATCCTGCAGGCCCTTAATGTTGCCGCACAGGAGGGGAGTGAGGCCCAAACTTTTGACAAAGCGGTACAGGTTCATTTGCACCCCTGGCTGGTCGCCATCACAGGCCGTCAGGATGACTCCAGCCTTATCTGCATACACTTTCAAAATGGGGCCGATCGTCCCATCCAGTTCGGCATTCATGAGAACGACGTGCTTATGGTGGGCGATCGCAGCCAGCACCACCGAGGCTCCAAATTCGATCGTTCCGGTAACTTCAATCAGCGCATCAATTCCTTCAGCCTGACAGAGCAACATGGCATCCTCTGTGACTGCATACCGACCCTGACGGATGCAATCTTCTAGCTCTGCTACTGTAGCCACCACTCGTATCTCATCAATTCCTGCTTCCTGATATGCCCGTTTTGCCCCATCCAGATGCCGATTGAAGATGGCGACGAGTTCCATACCGGGTACGGAATTGGTAATTTGGTTTGCAATTCCCCGGCCCATAAACCCCGCGCCAATCATTCCCACCCGCACTGGATTGTTTGCTTCTTCACGGGCTTTGAGAGCAGTATCGACAATGATCATGAGGTTCTCCTGCAGCACTGGGAAAAAATTAAGACCTCTACCGTCCTAACTTATTAGGAATGCCCTCGCAACCTCCTGGAATCGTACTGCGAGTTTGCTCCCCTCCCCAAGCACAACAGTAGTAGCGCTGCTCTTCGGACATCTGAGTGGCTCCCGTGAAATCGGTATTTTCGATCACGGCTCCTGTGTGCTTTCCGGTGCGATAGTCAGGGGGCTCAATTCGGCTGCGGGGACTGGCTTCGGTTGCTTTGCCGTAAAAAAAGCGAGTACTGTTTAAGTCGGCATATCGCAGTTTGGCATCAAACAAAATGGTGCGGGAGAAGTTGGCTTTTACTAGATCGCAGTAGCTCAAATTAGCTCGAATCAGGTTGGCTTCACTCAGATCTGTCCAGCGCAAATCTGTTCCTGATAAATCTGCGCCTGCCAACATCACTCCCAAGTCAATGACCCTGACCCCATTGACCCGATCTTCTTCATAGCCGCCTGCACCATCCAGAATGGCACGGCCCAATCGACGATCGCGTTTCAGGGGAGTCAACAGCCGTGCCCGACTGAGAAATCGGATGATTTTGGCTTTCCCGGATGCATCTACACTGCTCAAAATGGCTGCAGTACGGCCTTCTGCGATCGCCCGTTCCTGGGGCCAGTCTTCCAGTAAGCCCTCTTCATCCAGTACCAGTTCAGAAACGCCCTGAAAATAGCTGTCGATCGTTTGCTGCTGAGTAATCAGATTTTGTTGAATGGTCAGATCTCTGGAAATGATGTACTGTCTCCAGGCTACATAAACCGCCAGGATCGCAATTAAAATTTGACCGACAGCGCCCAACACTTCCCCCAGCGCACCGATCGCATCCCAGCCAATCTGCCCCAGGAATTGCCCCAACCGTTCAAAAGCACCTGTCAGCTTGAGAAAACCCAGTAATGCCAGCCCTCCCAGAAGACTGCCGAACAAAATTAACCGTTCCTGTTCAGGAATCAGATCCATCAGGAGGATCCGCACGGGAATCCACAGAATTTGGGCGGAGATCAGCAGCGCCACAATCGAGCCTGCGATACCAATCCAGAAATTACCCGCCACAATGCCCACACTCATGACGACGATCGCCACAAACAGGATCATCACTCTTGGCACAGTTACTTGAGTATCCGGCTCACGGGGGTGACCTAGCTGAGCATAGCCTGCAGCACGATCGGGTAACGGCGATCGCGGACTTTGAGTAACTTTGCTGAAATCACTATTTTCAGCAGCAAGTGGTGGCAATGGTGCGGGCTGATCCCCGTTGCTATTTCCTGACCTCTCAGGCGACGATCGCAGGTGCACGGGTAGAGGGGAGTCAGGAGATGAACTGGATGGAGTGGAATGGGGATCGGCAGCCATGAATTCAAAGACCGGGCAAATCGCTGTTTATGCCTTATACTACCCCAGCAATTTACTCCATCGGGCCAGTCCAACAACTTTTCCAGAGATTCTGGCTGGTGAGCCACCGCTTTTCCCACTTTGTTGCTATTGACCAGATATTCCAGGTTTTCTGGTGATGCTTTCAGGAATTGCTGCTCCAGGTGGGAGAGAGGCCGGGAAAGAGGTCAGTCTATTCAGTCAGTTCATTAATAGTGATTCCCGACCTTCCGGTGGTGAACGGCGGTTAAGGCATCCGGCTTAGATACCCGCCCGACATCCACCTTGCTGTAGAC
>NZ_JBRAGO010000178.1:0-4534 GCF_052746595.1 Leptodesmis sp. | reverse complement strand
TGTCCCGTAACATCCGTTTAGAATCCCCGCGCATTCACGCCGGGGAGTAGTCAACTCACCCAAAATAGAGTGGCCATCTACTAAGTTTCCCGAGCAGGAAGAGAGGGGTACCCCTGTTTCTCAATCCTGGAATCCGCAGCTTTATGAAGAGAGAATGGATTTCAAACAGCAGCAACAAGCAAAACAGGATGCCTGGCAGGCAGCGCAAGAATTGCGTTATCTCTATCAGTCTGGACACCCTCCCTATGGAGGAGAAAGATTTCCTGGCTCGGAGGAGCAAGAGCAGCTACCATTCCAGCAGGAACCAACGATCGCAGGGTCTACTGCACGATCATCGGGGTTTTTCCTGCATCACCTAGGATGGGAACGATTCTTAGAAATTCCGCGCAGCCCCATGCAGAAACTCAGTGACGGGGTGTTGTGGATCGTCACGGGAGCGATCGTTCGCCTTATTGCTCGCTCGATTTTGATGGTGTTTCCGTCTTTGTCCTCGGTAGTAACCCTGCTCATGCTAACTCCGGCCATATTAGCGGTATTTCTGGTGTTCTGTGTTCCCAGAATGGGTTGGGTGCCTTTCTACCACCTGTTTCTGATTACTCTCGGTCTGCTGATTGGCGGTAAGCTTTAATGCTTGATCGACACCGAATCGATCAGCGAATTCAAACACCCACTCTTCCCATTCAGGGACTTTCTGGTTATTAATTCGTCCCGCTCCATTCAACTCGCCCCTAGCGGCCTGGGTAAGGGCTATAGTCTGGATAACCATAAGGGGGAGGAACATAGCCTGGAGGTAGGCCACCATAGGGATCTGCATAAGGAGGACCAGCATTGTAGCGAGGGCCAACATCCGGGTAGGGATAACCTCCATATCCACCTCCATAAGGGGGAGGATAGCCCCGATAAGAACCCCGGTAGGGAGAAGGTGAATCGGCATAAAATCCCTGTTCTAGCCCCTGCATCGGTTGATTAGCTCGATTCTGTTGAATGAACCCTTTAGCAACAGTGGCACTCGTGGCAAAACTGATGCGATCGCGATCTTCTGCACCGGAACTGGAACGGGCTACCCCTTTATTGATTCCAATCATTTCACCCCTGGCATTCAACAAGGGGCCACCAGAGTTGCCAGGCTTTAAGGTGACATCTGATTGCAAGTCGCCATTGGGCAGAATTCTCACCAGTCTTCCCTGGGTCACTACGCCAGCCTGACCAAAAGGACTGCCAATCGCGCAAACAGGTTGCCCCAGATTAGTCACTCCAGAGGCGGCCAGGGGAACCACGGGCAGGTTTCCTGGATTTTGTAACCGAATTAAGGCCAGGTCGTTGAAGCGATCGCCCGCAATCACTTGACCAATATATTGTTGACCATTATTCGTCTGGACGGACAGAGTAGAGCCTCGTACTCCCTGCACCACATGGTAGTTGGTGATCACTAACCCATCCTGGCTGACAATACTACCAGAACCAACTTCTCTTCCCGCACGAATAGTTACGACTGCGGGTTTAGCCGATTGGCAGTTTCTTCCGCTGGTATCTGCGGGCTTTTTAGCTATCTCAACAGGTTGAGATGACGCATTAGGCTCTTGCTGAACAGGATTCGAAGGATCCCCTTCTTGAAAAGAAGGATCAGGAAACGGCAATCGCTCTGCGGTTTCCTGGTGTTCTGGCGGAGAAGGCTGAAATAGCCCCTGATCATTGCTCTGAGAACCATCGGATGCGAAAACCAGCGTGACAACGCGAGTTGCCGCTAGTAGAGCGATGACCAGTATCAGTCGTTGCAGACCCATATTGTTAAGTGAGGAAGAATCATAGTCATTCTACTCACTTCATGAAAACTTGTCCGGAATTATTGATGAAACTATTTAGAAACTGTTTGTAAATGAATATTAAGATGCAGGAAAGATGCTCTGGGATTGGATCCTCCCTAACCCTCCTCAAAAAAAAGGGAAGCAAACCAGAATGCCTGAAGTCTCCCTTTTTAAGGGGGATTTAGAGGATCGAAACATTGGTTTACAAACAGTCTCTTACTTGATGGGTAGATGCTCCTAAGTAGGATCCAACTCCTGATAACTCTCTGCTTTCTGAAAAAACCATCGTCTAGAGCATTTGGGCAGAGGTAAGCCGTGGCTTTGATGAAAGTCTTTTAACACTTTGCGAGTCAGGCGACCAGATACTTGACGCACGATTTGATGCAACAGACGATCGCCTGTTTTTTGAATCAAGGGTTTGGGCAGAGCATGAATAAACCGGGGAAATTGAATATCCACTGTTAAATCTAGCAACCACTTAACTTGAGTGAAACGAGTAAAACCAGGCGCCAGGGAGGAAGCCATTGAGGATTCCTGGGAATGCTCTTGCAGCAAGTCAACCAGTTCCATAGAAGCCCGAAAATCAACGCTGTAACTCGCTGTCTCCTCATTGGGGAGGGGAACGGTTTCAATTCGGTATACTCCCGCCTCTTGCGGCAGCAAATCCAGACCAATTTTAGGTTCTACTTCATACCCAAAGGAGCCAAATTTACCAATCACCAGAGCATAACTATTTTTGCCAATCGGCTCTACCGTCATTGGCTGAGCGCACCGCCGGAACCATTCGTGATGGCGATCGAAATAGGCCACAACCGTATGCATATCAGCCTGCAATTCCATACTGTCGGTAAACTGGCTGTAAAAACGAGTGGGTTCATTCACAGGCAGTGCTGCGTCCTCTTTCAGAGAATAGTCTGGCCCTGACACCACAGATGCAGTGTGGATCAACGCCTCGGTTACTTCAACGGATGAGTGCTCAGTGGGTTGGTATGACTGCATGGACTAAAGAGATTTCCAAAACTTTATTACAGGTTCGTTGCTCTTAAAGTTCCCCAGAGAAATTGGTTAGATACATCTTTTAGCTATTCCAATGCTTTAAAGTCTGATTTGCTCCTGGGAGATATGCAGGATGAAGACTGTTCATAGAAATTCTTGAAAAGTGCATTACCTCAAAGAGGCTCTGAGAGACTGTTTGTAAACCAATGTTTCGATCCTCTAAATCCCCCTTAAAAAGGGAGACTTCAGGCATTCTGGTTTGCTTCCCTTTTTTTTGAGGAGGGTTAGGGAGGATCCAATCCCAGAGCATCTTTCCTGCATCTTAATATTCATTTACAAACAGTTTCTGGGCAGACAAGCTTCCCTCCAAAGTGACGATCACTGTAATAATTAGTAACATATCACTCCAAAGGGTGGCATCCTTGATTGCCGTATGTGAGGATTTGTTTATGAAAGCCTTTGTCGCCGGAGCAACTGGAGAAACGGGTCGTCGGATTGTCCAGGAATTGGTAAATCGGAAGATTCCAGTTCGGGCAATGGTTCGCAACCTGGATACCGCTCGTTCCATACTGCCCAGTGAAGCGGAACTGGTCATCGGGGATGTGCTCGATCCAGCCAGTTTGCCGGCCGCAATTGGGGACTCCACAGTTGTGCTGTGTGCTACCGGGGCCAGACCTAGCTTTGATCCCACTGGGCCATACAAGGTGGATTATGAAGGCACAAAAAATCTGGTCAATGCTGCTAAGAGCAAGGGAATTGAACAGTTTGTCCTGGTGTCTTCCCTGTGTGTCTCCCAATTTTTCCATCCCCTGAATCTGTTCTTTCTAATTCTGGTCTGGAAGAAGCAAGCAGAAGAATATTTGCAAAACAGTGGCCTGACTTACACGATCGTCCGTCCGGGGGGCTTGAAAAACGAAGATGCAGCGATCCCCGTGGTCATGTCCAGTGCTGACACCCTGTTCGAGGGAAGTATTCCCCGATCGCTCGTCGCCAAGACCTGTGTGGAAGCCCTGTTTCTGCCCAGTGCCCGCAACAAAGTTGTCGAAATTGTTGCCAATGCTGACCAACCGGAAAAGAGCTTCGACGAATTATTTACTAGCGTTACCTGAACCTTTTGTAAGTTTGACGGGTTGTCGTTTGACAGGGGAAAGGGCTTATCCCTAAGATTTGAGGCTGTTCTCGACTCCGATTTCTGATCTCCAATTCCCTGATTCTCGATCCCCATGAATAAAATTCTGATTTCAACTTGCTTACTGGCACTGATCGGTACGCCCGCGATTGCCCGCAAAGTTGAAGTCGTTGGGGATGTGGCAGGCACTTGGCATATTGAACCCAACCACAATCCCAGAGTGGGGGTACCTGCTCGTACCTGGGTGGCGTTGACTCGTCGAGGTGGGGCATTAGTGCCACTGAGTCAGGCAAATTGCCAGATGGCGGTGTATTCAAGACCGCGTCGATCGGGAGATCAGCCCATTTTGCGTCCGACTGTAAAGGCGATCGCGGCAGAACGCTATCAGGGCATTCCTGGAGCCGACATCACCTTTCCCAAGGTAGGACTCTACCAATTGCAGCTTAGCTGCTCTCCCGAAACCAAAGGCAACTTTCAACCCTTCCAGATGCAGTACGACGTAACTGTTGCTCAGTAGTTTTTCAACATAGGGCAGTGAAGCTGAATGAGTTTTGGTGACATCCTCCCGACACCAATGCTACGCATACGGTGCGGGCTTCCCAAG
>NZ_JBRAGO010000177.1:0-4891 GCF_052746595.1 Leptodesmis sp. | reverse complement strand
AATAGGCAATAGTCGTCCCTGCATGCCGCGTCGCAGTTGGGTAATGAGTTTCGCACTCAACATTGGGTAGTTATGGCGGAATGAGTTTTGTTAACTCTCAGCCTATCTGCTCCACCCTTTTCCTATCCCGAGCTCACGTTAGATTAATATTCAGAATGCATTGCAAAAGTCTCGATTCTCTATGATCGCCTCCTCTCCCCCCAATCATCGGTTTGCCTCGCTGGAACAAGCGCTGAAGCACTATTTTGGCTACGAAAGCTTCCGTCCGGGGCAGCGGTTGGTGATTGAAAAAGCGCTCCAGAATCAAGACCTGATGGTGGTGATGCCGACAGGGGGCGGTAAGTCTTTATGTTATCAATTGCCCGCCTTATTGAAGCCGGGGCTGACGATCGTTGTTTCTCCTCTGATTGCCTTAATGCAGGATCAGGTACAGGCATTGCAGGATAACGGCATTCCCGCCACTTTTCTCAACAGTAGCCTGAGTGGTACGGAATTGCGGGAGCGAGAACGGGCCGTAGTCGAGGGCGAAATCAAACTGTTGTATATTGCGCCAGAGCGGTTGCTGAATGGGGAATTGGTCACGTCCTGGATTTCGCAAGTTTATGTGTCTGCGATCGCCATTGACGAAGCCCACTGCGTCTCCGAATGGGGCCACGATTTTCGGCCAGAGTATCGCCAACTGAATCAGTTGCGCCAATGGTGCCCGAATGTCCCCATTATGGCGCTTACGGCTACGGCAACCGAGCGTGTGCGGGAAGATATTATTCACCAACTGGAATTGCACGATCCAGTGGTGCATGTGGCGACGTTTAATCGTCCCAATTTGTATTACGAAGTGCGTCCGAAACAGCGGCAATCCTACAGCGAACTGGTGCAGATTATCCGCCAATCTCAGGGATCGGGAATTGTCTACTGCCTGAGTCGCAAGCGAGTCGATGAACTGGCCGCTAAACTGCAGCATGATGGCATTTCTGCGCTGCCCTATCACGCGGGGATGGACAACAAAACCCGCGCCGAAAACCAGACGCGCTTCATTCGCGATGATGTGCAGGTGATGGTGGCAACGATCGCCTTCGGCATGGGGATCAACAAACCAGATGTGCGATTTGTGGTGCATTACGATCTACCACGCAACATTGAGGGCTATTACCAGGAATCGGGTCGGGCCGGACGGGATGGAGAGCCTGCTCGCTGCACGCTATTTTTTGGTACAGGAGACATCAAAACAGTTGAGTTTTTAATCAGCCAAAAAGTGGATCCGGCAACGGGAGAACCGTTAGAGAATGAACAGCGGATTGCAACTCAACAGTTGCGACGAGTGGTAAACTATGCAGAAGCTACCGAATGTCGTCGCATTATCCAATTAGGTTACTTTGGTGAATCGTTTCAAGGCCAGTGTGGCAACTGTGATAATTGTCTGCAACCTAAGCCCACTGAAGACTGGACAATTGAAGCACAAAAGTTTCTCTCCTGTGTGGCACGAGTGCGAGAACGATTTGGTTTGAATTACATTATTGATGTCCTGCGTGGGTCGAAAAGCCAGCGAATTTTGCAAAATAGCCATGATAAGCTTTCGACTTACGGGATTGGTAAAGATCGCAGTACTGAAGAGTGGCGGATGTTGGGCCGATCGCTGATCCACCAGGGCTTATTAGACGAAACAACCGATGGCTATTCTATTCTTAAGTTAAATGAAGCCAGTTGGGAAGTACTGCGTAAGCAACGAGCCGTGGCGATCGCAATTCGACCCGATCGCATTAAGGAGGTTGTTTCTCCATTAGAGACGATTGATACAGCAGAAACAGAAGAATTGCTCCAGCGGTTGCATTTGTTGCGGAAACGGTTGGCGGACGAACAGGGTGTTCCTCCCTACATTGTGTTTGCCAATGCCACGTTGCGATTGATGGCGCAACAACAACCATTGAATCGCGCTCAATTTGCCACCCTTTCTGGAGTGGGCAGTCGCAAACTCTCCCAGTATGGCGACCTATTTCTCAAAGAGATCCATGATTTTCGGCAGGAAAAAGGGTTGCCCCTGAAAAGTCCAACTTCAGAAAATGTCGCCTCTATTTCTCCCGCCGCTAATTCACCGCTGACTCTGTACCCCTCTGATACCCAACGACTGACTCTGCAACTGTATCAGCAGGGATTGAAACCCTTTGAAATCGCTGAACAACGGAACTTGCGCCTGAGCACGATCGCCACTCATCTCGCAGAACTGATTGAGATGGGCCATGACATTCCTCTGGATGATCTGGTGCCGGAAGAGCGACAAGACAAGATTCGGGAGGCGATCGCTGCCGTTGGGTCAGATTCCCGTCGCCGCATTCGCGATCATCTGGGCGAATCCTATGGCTATGACGAAATTCACTACGTACAAGCCTGGTGGAAACGCGAACATTCTTGACCTGCAGAGAAATCCAGGTTTTCGTAAAGTCGTGCAATCCGGTAGTTATGCGGGTCTATCTGATGCGGGATGAAATCAATCATGACACCTGTTCAGTGGTCTGCTGTTGATATTTCAGTGGTTACAAATATTCTCCAACGTCGAAAAAAACTCTGGATAAGAAATGGCGGCGGCTTCGGCTCGATGAATGGTTGTGGTTCCGGTAGCATTTAAGGCCGCGATCGCCAGACTCATGGCGATCCGGTGATCCGTATAACTGTCCACTTCTGCACCCATCAGGGGCAGCCCGCCAGTAATTTCCATGCCGTCTGGGAGTTCCGTGACCTGCGCCCCCATTTGGTTTAATTGCTTGGCCATAACGGCAATGCGATCGCTTTCCTTCACCCGCAATTCCGCGGCATCTCGAATCACGGTAGTTCCTTCTGCAAAGGCAGCGGCTACCGCCAGGATCGGAATTTCGTCGATGAGTCGAGGAATGATATCGCCAGCAATGATACAGGCTTTCAGCGATGCATCTCCCCGAACTCGGAGATCGGCTACAGGTTCTCCAGCCACTTCTCGCTGATTTTCTAGCGTGATGTTGGCTCCCATCAGTTCCAGAGCCTCCAGGATACCCGTGCGGGTGGGATTGATGCCGACATTCTCAACGGTTAAATCTGATCCGGAGACGATCGCCCCAGCCACCAACCAGAAGGCTGCCGAGCTAATATCTCCAGGAACGACCACCGTCTGTCCAGTTAAGTGAGTTGGGCCAATCACTGTAGCACTGCATGTCTCTGGATCTACTTGAATCCTGGCTCCAAACGCTTTCAGCATCCGTTCACTGTGATCGCGGGAAAGGGCGGGTTCAGTAATAGTGGTTGCTCCTTCGGTCAGCAAGCCTGCCAGCAAAATACAGGATTTGACCTGGGCCGATGCGATCGGGGAATGGTAATGAATCGGCTTTAAAGTCTGGCCCCGAATCGCCAATGGAGCCAGGGAAGCGTCCTTGCGCCCCCAAATCTCTGCACCCATTTGTTGCAATGGTTTGACAACGCGAGACATGGGCCGCGATCGCAGAGAACTATCTCCCGTTACAGTAAAAAATCGTCCGCTATGGGAAGCCAGGATTCCCAGCATCAACCGCAAGGTTGTGCCAGAATTGCCCGCATTCAAAACATCTACAGGTTCTAATAACTGCCCCAGCCCAATGCCACGAATTCGGACTTCCTCGGTGTTCAGACTGGAAATCTCTGCCCCCATTGCCTGAAAGCAACTGGCCGTACTACGTGGGTCTTCTCCCAGTAACAGCCCTTTCACAATGGTTTCTCCGGTTGCCAACGCCCCCAGCATCAGTGCCCGGTGAGAAATGGACTTGTCTCCAGGAATGTGAATGCGCCCCGACAGGGAAAATCCACCAGTGGGACGGGCGATCGTCAGCTTCTGCTGACATTCAGAGGATTCCAAAGAAATATGCTTAGACACCATCATGGGGATCGGATAAACTGCCTATGGATTGGTCAACAGTACGTTTTAACTTAATCCTGATTTCTGAATCATCCTAGCTCTTATGCGCACCTGGGAATGAAAATTCACCCGTTTAGGTTTTCCCTTCATGCTGACTCAACTTCGCTGTCCGATTCGTCTCACCTTTAGCTCCACAGATTTGCTCCTGACTGCGAAAACTGAAACCGTTGGCACCCTCTACCCAAAAGAGGATGAGCGCTTTCATCTGGTGATGACTGAACCGCTCGTTATCGAGTCCACTGAGGTGTTGGCCATCCCAGATACCGCGATCGCCACTCCCAATATTCCCACTCCCCGCCTCCTGTGGCTAGATTTTTCTCCCTACCGAGTATCTATGACAATGCAGGGCAATGGTCAGTTCAGTTACCGCCATCTGTTTGAACCGGGGGTGTTTGGTCTCAGCCGTTACTGGCTGCAGGATGGGACAATTGACTGTGGTCGCCAGTTCTGTCTCCGTAACTTCACCCGCAGCTTGTGTGTCAAAGGTAATCCCCTTCCTATTTTTCTCCTGCTAAATTATGAACTCTGGACTGAGGGGCTACTTTTGGGTGAATACAGCCTTACCTTAGAGATTCATCATTAGTCAGCACTAGGAGATAACTATTCGTCCTTATCCCCAACCTTGCTGGATTTGCTGATAAGTAATCCAATTGACAAAGAATCCAGGCATTCACCAGCCTTGTTCACTGTTTTCGTTTCATTGCAACCCAGGAATCTGCTGCTTCATAGGAAAAAGTTAGTCCAGGGGTGACATTTTGAGCGATCCCTACTCAAGTTCAGGGGGCGATCGTAAAGCCTGTCCGAATTATTGGAAAAAGCCTTAGAGAGCGTTTGAAAAGTATCCGGTGGTTAAAAACGCGACTACACTCACCCAGTCTGCCGACACAGACTCAATAAAATTAAGGTTTTCAGTAACCTGCATTGGCAGGTTTTCTGCCTATAGTTGCGACTTCAGTCGCTAGGGTGACTTATATCCCT
>NZ_JBRAGO010000176.1:0-4952 GCF_052746595.1 Leptodesmis sp. | reverse complement strand
GCAAATCTTGAAGCGAAATCACCCAGGCGTGGCCGGATTTTGAGGGATTTTTTACCTTAAAAAAAGGGATTTCGCTCAGATCGATAGTTAGAATTGCAAGCGATTAAAATCTAATGGCATTTAAAGATTGCACTGCTTTCAGAAAGTAAACTCAGTATTCTGGGGAATTCTGGTAATAATAGACTGCATGCCTTTTGGGATTGGGCCAGCATCCACCCGGTCAAAACGTCTCTATGCTCTCTAGCTTTGAACGCTTACTGTTTATTCGTGAAGTCCCCATTTTTAAGGAATTGCGGGATGACTTTTTAGTTAGACTGGCTTCTGTCATGGATGAACTCGCTTTTCCGGCCAATCACACGATCTTCAGGAAGGGGCAGGAAGGGCGATCGCTCTACATTGTTGTTTCGGGGCGGGTGCGGGTTCACATTGAGGATCAAGAACTGGTGCAGCTTGAGCAGGGAGCTTGTTTTGGCGAAATGTCTTTATTTGACGCAGAGCCGCGATCGGCATCCGTGACCACCCTTTTCCCCTCCGAGTGCTTGATATTAACTCAGCAGGAATTGTATGAAGCGATTGAGGAAACCCCAGGAATTGCCATTAATATTATTCGCCTGCTATCCCGCCGCATTCGGGAGCTAAACCAGAAAATGGAAATGATGCAACATTCGCCAGTAGCCCCCCCTCTACCTCGCCATATTTATAAGTATAAGCCGACTCAGCTTGGTTAAGTAGTTCTTACTATCCTCTAAGTCGTTTCCATCCAATCAAAAATTTTATCCAGATCCTCCAGCGTGATCAGCCCATACTGCCAGAGAATCATGGGCAGCAGATTGGCAGTTGATTCCTGCTGATGACGCAGGGCGATCGCGATGGAGCGCTCAGGAATTGCCAACTCCTCCTGCAAAAACTGAATTAACCGGGCATTCACAGTTCCCCCTGGAAACGGATCCATATTCTTAGAAAATTTTACATCTTTTGTAAAGCTTTGAAACAAACTTTCAGTTTTTTTATAAGTTAACTAATCGTACACGATTTTTTTAATCGTTAGATAAATAAAATCAGTTAAATTTTTGTGATTTTGCTTATTTACTTGCAGCAAAATACGCCTTTTTACGCAGATATACGTATATCAAGATGGGTGAAATGATACCACAACAGCTTCCAATCTCTGGGAGATACTGTTTCAAGGATTCAAGCTTACACCCGATCGCCAATGATGAGTTGCTCGTATCCGCTCATGTGGAGCAGTTCCTTGGCTCCGCATATTTTCTCAAAAAGGTATTTTGATCAGGTAAAGTTTGTTGGATATGGGCATTCTAGATATATCCCTATAGCTATTTTTAGTACTTGCCATGACGGAAGTTCTCCAGACCACGGAGTCAATACACCTGATGATCCCGCGTAGTCTCGATAACTGGAATAGCGCCAGTGCCCCGGATCATCCACATAACCACGCCGCATCGGATTATGGTGTATGTACTCTAATTTCTGCCGCAGCATCGCTTCACTAAGAATGGCTTGGGGATGGGAACCCTCCTGCCACAGTTGATAGTTCTGGTCTGCCTTGTAAGGCTGTTTATGCAACCGAAGTTGCTCTAACCAATAACTGGATGGATTTTGCTGCAGCTTGTCAATAATGGTTCTGGCAGTGAAAGACTTAAAATTGGCAATTTCTTTGGCAAGATTCTCGGCTGAAGCGATCAGATGCAGATGTTTTTCCATAGTGACGTAACCATGCACAGTCAGCCGTGTGCTGTTGCAAATAGTCCAGAGAATTGATTGCAATTTGAGTGAGTTGAAGATTGCTGAAAATAGGAGGCCAATTGACCACTGTGCAGGTAAGAAAATGGGGTTGAGCATCAAGGAAGTGGTAGCGCGATCGTCCCATGAGTAAATCCAACATTGATGGAGGCAGCGCCTCTTTCTAGAGTTCCCATGCAGAGCGAAGGAACCAAGGGAAGAAGTCGGAGATTTGAGACTGTTGAAAGCAGGGGGTGAAAGACTAGAATTGCGTTAGGAAACTCCTCTGCCAATCTGCCTTTGCCTATGGTCAGCCTGCTTCAAGAAACTCCCAACCAACGATCAACTCAACGGGTAGTATTGCACAACATTAGCTGGCAAACCTATCAAGCGATGCTGGCCGATATGGGAGACCATCGGGCTGCTCGCTTAGCTTACGATCGCGGAGTGCTAGAAATCACAATACCGTCTGATCTGCACGAATTTATTAAGCATCTATTAGAACGCATCATCGTTGCCCTCACCGAAGAACTGAACTTGAAAGTGCGTGGGGTTGGCTCTGTAACATTGGATCGAGAAGATTTGGAAAAGGGAGTAGAACCAGACTCAGGGTTTTATATTCAAAATGCCGGTCAAATTCGTGGACGCACATTAAACCTGGCAAATAATCCACCTCCTGATTTGGTAGTAGAAGTAGACATTACCAGTCCCTCTACTCGCAGGCTCAAAATCTACCAATCCTTACAGGTGCCTGAAGTGTGGCGCTGCACTGCCCGCACCCTTGAAATTAAACGACTGGAGTATGGGGAATACGTGAACTGTAAGTTGAGTGTCGCCTTTCCAAGGGTATCCAGGAACGACCTACTGCGATTTTTAGAAGCAGGCAAGGATACGGATGATGATAATACCGTCATCCGATCGCTGCGATCGTGGATTCGAGAGCAACCCCCTCGATCTCCGACTTCTTGAGTAGGGCAGTGAGAGAATTGGGGAGTTGGGGTTGCCAATGCCTTTGGGCTGTTTGATATGCACGGGGGGAATGTGTGGGAGTGGTGTTTAGACCATTGGCATGGTGACTGCGAAGGTGCCCCGACCGATGGGAGTGCCTGGGTCTTTTACTACCAGCCTGGACATTTTGCGGCACCAGACCCGTCTTTTTTTTGATAAAGCTGCATCACGTCGGAGATGGGCATGCGAGAAAGGGCACCAAGGCTGCGGGGCGAAGTGTGGCCCCGGGTCAGGTGATCGGCAGCGGCACAGGCAATCATCGCGGCCTTGTCAGTACAGAATTTCAGGGGGGGAAAGAGAACGCGCAAGTTGTGCTTTTCCCCAGCAGCCTGCAAATGTTGACGTAGACCACTGTTAGCAGCCACACCTCCACCCACCGCGATCGTACTCAAGCCATAATTTAAGGCACAGGCGATCGCCCGTTTGGTCAATGCCTTGGCAACGGTTTCCTGAAAGCTGGCAGCCAGATCTACGACGGGTAATTCAGGAGATGCTTCTTGCAGCTTTTGGGTCAGGCGCAAGACTGCCGTTTTCAACCCACTGAAGCTGGAATCATAGGGATGAAAACCACCCTCAGGGAGGGAGACTTGACCTTCAGGGAGAGGAAAGGCGTTGGGATTTCCCTGTTGAGCCAGCTTATCGATAATCGGGCCACCGGGATAGCCCAGATGCAGCAAGCGGGCTACCTTATCAAAGGCTTCCCCAGCGGCATCATCACGAGTTTGCCCCAGGGTTTCGTAATGACCGCAAGCTTTCACATAGATCAAACTGGTGTGGCCACCGGAGACAAGCAGGCAGAGAAAGGGCGGTTCTAAGTCGGGACTGCTGAGGTAAGAGGCGTAAATGTGGCCTTCCAGGTGGTGAATTCCCAAAAAGGGTTTGTCATGGACGATCGCCAGGGTCTTCGCAGCAGTCAGTCCCACCAGTAAGGCTCCGACCAGACCGGGGGCACAGGTCGCGGCAATCCCATCAATCTCCGGCCAGGATATATGAGATTCAGTCAGAGCCTGGGCGATCGCGGGATTCAGCAATTCCACATGTTGTCGAGAGGCAACTTCTGGCACTACCCCCCCGTAAACTTGATGGGCAGCAATCTGTGAAGAAACAATGCTACTTAAAATTTCACGATTCTTAACAATCGCTACCGCTGTTTCGTCACAACTTGTTTCAATTGCCAAAATGGTTGCCATTTACTGGTAATTTCTTGAGAATAATGAGCGAACTTCTGAGTCTGAATTCTGTCAAGAATGCAGCTCAAGACATGATGCTAAATAGTTTAGCGAACTTATCCTTACTAAAAGTCTGCTCAATTTTGTAAAACAGACGTTCCATTGTTGTAACGAAGGGAAACAATTCCATGCGACGATTGTTTGCTCTGATTCTTGTCATCTCCCTCTGGTTCGGGTTCGCCCCGGCTCAGCCTGCTCATGCTTATAATCTGAAGCCCTGTAGCGAGTCTGCGGCTTTTGCTCAACGGGCAAAATCCTCCATTAGTCCCACTGCTCCTCAGCGTTATGAGGCTTATGCCAAAGCAGGATTACTCTGCGGTGAAGACGGCCTACCTCACCTGATTTGGGATGGTAGTCTGGCTCATGCCGGAGAATCTCTGATTCCCAGCGTCCTGTTCCTGTACATTGCAGGCTGGATTGGTTGGGTTGGTCGGATGTATCTGCAGACGATCAAAAAGGGTAGTAATCCAGAGGAGAAAGAAATCATTATCGATGTACCTTTGGCTGTTCGGTGTTCTTTAACCGGCTTTGCGTGGCCCCTCATGGCGCTCAAAGAATTTACCACTGGGGAACTGACGGCTAAAGACAACGAGATTCCGATCGCACCTCGCTAATCCGTCCTAACTCTATAGTTTTGGGAGAACCCTGAATGAACTACTTGCTTAAGTATCTATCTACTGCTCCTGTGATTGCTGCCATCTGGATGTTTATCACGGCTGGGATTTTGATCGAATTTAATCGTTTCTTTCCTGATCTGCTAGCTCATCCCCTGCCCTAGGGAAGCCATGATGGACTGACAACAAAAATGAAGCTGGTGGGGTGTCAGCCTCACCAGCTTCTTTGTTTGCCTCATAATTAAACCTTGTCCACCAGAACCATAGTTTCTCTGATGGGAAAACTCCTGTTCCTGGTTGGCTGACAAAACTCTCTCGCCCTCACCCCCAACCCCTCTCCTAGAGGGGTTGGGGGTGAGGG
>NZ_JBRAGO010000175.1:0-5220 GCF_052746595.1 Leptodesmis sp. | reverse complement strand
TTGTCTCAGTTGCAGATAGCAGTTTTGCGGCTTTGGAGTTTTTCGATGCCCTGCATCAACTGGCAACTGCCGTTTCTGTCATTACTGGTTTATGTCTGGATGCAGCCCTCTATGAGCCTGCTCAAAGCGTCAACCCAAACAAATAAGTCGCCCCCCGTCAGGTGGGGTAATGTTCACTCCGGCAGGAACTTTTAGGCCGTTGTTTCATTCATCTATGTTTCGGGCTAAATAGATGAGGGTTCAGTTGGATCTGAATCCCAAATGCCCCAGGGTGAATCTTCAGACCTATTTTTGTGCCAATTTTCACATCACAATTGTTATGGCTGTAATACCACACACTTCTGAATCATCCCCCCTTTCTGCCCTACCGCTGGCCTTTGCTAAATCCCCCGCAGCGACAGATGTCAGGCCCTGGGGATCGTTCACCGTTCTGGATGAAGGGCCAGGATACAAAATTAAGCGAATTGAGGTGAATCCAGGACACCGCTTGAGTTTACAAATGCACTATCACCGCAGCGAACATTGGATTGTGGTGTCTGGAACGGCGCGAGTCACCTGTGACGATCAAGAAATTATCTTGTGTAGCAATCAATCGACTTACGTTCCTCAAGCGAAAGTTCATCGATTAGAAAATCCTGGGGTAATCCCACTGGTGGTAATTGAGGTGCAGAATGGAGATTATCTGGGAGAAGATGATATTGTTCGCTTCCAGGATGATTATGCCCGCGAGAAACCTTAGGTTCCTGCATGCACCACGTCTCCATTCGCACTGCCAATATTCACCGAGCGATCGCCTTTTACGAATTGCTCGGTTTTGTTGTTCATGAGCGGTTCACCACGGGCTATACCCTGGCTTGCTGGATGGAAGGCTGGGGAGGCCGCCTTGAACTGATTCAGATTCCCCAACCACAGCCGGCCCCAGACGCCTTTTATGATCAGCATTACGTGGGTTACTACCACCTGTCCTTTGACCTCACTGAAGCCACTCCTGACCTGCCGACCTGGTTAGAGGCTTTAAAGGAGCAGTTCCTTCAGGCCGCCACGCAAAATCCTGACCAGTATCAGCCTCTCAAGGTACTTCTGGAACCAGAACAGCAGATGATTGGCGATCGCATTTACGAAGTTGCCTTTATTGCGGATGCAGATGGTCTGCCTCTGGAGTTTATTCGCTTGCAAGCAACTGTCGATCGCTAAGTTTCAGGCAGTAACCAATACTTGCGATCGCACCTGTTCAATCAGCAAACTCAGACCATCTGCATTGACCCGATAACTGAGTGGATGGGCAATCAAGCGGGCTGTGCTTTCAAATAACACTTCGATTTCGATCAGGCCATTCTCTTTCAACGTGCGGCCTGTGGAAACTAGATCGACGATCGCTTCTGACATGCCCGTGATCGGGCCTAATTCCACTGAACCATAGAGCGGCACAATTTCGACTGGCAGATCCAGAGCATCAAAATATTCCCGCGCACAGTGGACAAACTTGGAGGCCACCCGACCATAAATCGGCAATTCCAGAGCGGAACGGTACGAACTCGACTCTTTCACGGCCACCGACAATCGACAGCGCCCAAATCCCAGATCGGCCAGATGCGCCACCTGCGGTTTTTTCTCTCGTAATACGTCATAGCCCACAATGCCTAACTGAGCCTGACCGTATTCCACATAAACCGGAACATCCTGCGCTCTGACTAGCAGTGCTTTCGCCGCTCCATTGGTGGATGGAATCTGTAATTGACGATTAGCAGAATCTAGAAACGCACTGAAATCCAGCCCGATCGCCTGAAATAGGCGAATACTATCTTTCAGAAGTGCCCCTTTGGGAAGTGCAACGGTGATCATGGTGAGATTAGAAGGTAAATGTCGTTCTCAAAATACCAATAATCGCCGTGTCATTGGCGGGATTGTGGTTGGGGTTGAAGAGGACGATCGCTCCTGGGGTAACGCTGAGATTGTCACTGAGACGATAACGATAAAAGACCTCTAAATGAGTAGTGCGTCCGGGTTGAGAGCCAGGTTCTGCAGCCAGGTTGCCCCGATTGATGAAATCTGGGATGTTGCGGCCTGTTGGTAAATTACTCTGGGTGATGGCAGGTGGCTGACCGATATACAGACCACCCAGATTTCCTGGCCCAAACAGGTCGGGAAAGTTGAGGAAGGTCATCCAGTTGAGGGTGGCTACAGTACCGGAGAAGCTTTTGATCTGGGATTGAGTGTATCCCGCCCAGCCGCCCCAGGTCAGGCGAGGAGTAACCCGCCAGGATAAGGTTCCACCAACGGTATGGGTTTGAATGGGAGCGCGAATCAAGGGAGACGTGGCCGTTGGTAGGGCCACCTGGTCATCTCCCACCCCGGTTCCCAAAAATCCTGAAGGGGAATAGGAGTGGGCATAGTGAAGGGCAACATCGAGCATGTTGGTAGGAGCGATCGCCAGTTGAGCCGCGATCGTGGTTCCCCCATTGGCTCCACCAAGCAGTCCTCCATTGGCCGGATCATTGGGACGATTGGTAAAATAAGCTCCCTGAACAGAAAAGCGACTACCCAATTGCCAGTCAAAGCTAGCCCCAGCATTATCGGTACTGCCATTGCCTGTACCCAGGTTCAGAATTGGGTTGCGTTGGGCAAATAGAGACAACGGCCCCTGTCCGGCACTTTCAATGCGGTTGGCTCCCCGAAAGACATTAATCATATTGACCCCTTTCGCCCCCGCCAGGGCAGCAAAGTTGCGGCCAAACAGATGCCGGAAAGTCAGATCACTCAGCTGCAGAGAACCTTCCGTATCGCCTTCATAGCTTAATAGAACCGGATTGATCAGAGGTTGAATACCACTTCTACCTGTTCCAGCTTGCAGTCCGGTAAATAACCAACTGCGTTCACTGAAAGCGGTATATAAACTCAGTTGCACGTTGGTAATCACGTTGATTTGGTTGGTGCGATCGGGCAAACGGCTACCCGCCAACATGATGTCAGTACCGCTGTGCCCCTGAATCCCCATAATCACCTGGCCAAATAATTTAGTTGTTGTAGAAAATTGCTGCTGTTGCAGAGTGTCAGATTGAACTGCCGATGCCCCTAGTCGGCCCCGGACAACTGCCAGTTCAGGCGCGAAATCTTCCAATAATTTCTTGACTGGTTCCAGGTCTTCCTTGGTTGCCAGGTCAGTCGTGCTGGCGGCTAAAACGTCCTGAACTTTGTCCAGGCAGGCATTCAGGCCAGCGGCAAATTCGTAGCAGCTGAGGGCACGATCGCCGCGAAACAGGTTGTCAGGATAGCCGACGATGCAACCATATCGTTCAACCAGCGATCGCACAGCCTGAAAGGCCCAATCCGTTGGTTTGACATCCGCTAACTGAGAGACAGACGTCAGTTGTTCCAGTCCAGCGTCGGAATCGACGGGATCGAAAGAAATTGCAGGGCTGGATTGGTTGGAGTGGGAAAATCGGGTATTGAGGTTGTCAAAGATAGGGAAGGCTTGAGTTGGAGCAGTCTCTAACCCAGAAATTCCGATGGCGAAAGGTACCCCTACGGTAACAGCAATTCTAAATCTGGACTTTTCTGCTCCAGATAGCTTAACTCCAGTATGGATCGACATGGACTTGCTCCTGTTCCAATCCCTGGAATTCTATCCGCGAATGGCAGGCCAAACCACTAAGGCAACCAGCGGGGACGGATACCGGGCAAGGGAAGTTGTTCTGGCTCGGATTTTTTGCTCAAGTCAGCGATGTTAATTGGCAGCAGCCACAATCGGCTATCCGCGATCGCCATGCCGCTCTGACCACGAACCCCTGAGGCATTCCCTTGCTCGGTTTCAGTCGTCTGATCGAACAGCACTGCCAGAGTATCGGGAGAAACATCCATGTGGACATCCCGCTGATTGGGAAGCGGTAACAGGGAGGTCAGCTTACTGGTCTTCAGATCGATCGCAGCCAGATAGGGTTCTTCCTGATAGGTGTCGCCAGGAACCAGTTGGGAGAGTAAGCAGAACAAAACTTGTTTTTTGGGGTCAAACTCCGCCGAAAAAATCGAACCTGTGGTTCGCAGTAGTTGCTTCTGAGTACCTTGATTACTCACCAGAAACAGCGATCGGGTGCGATCTGTGTTGAACTTCACCATAGCAGCCAGGGAGCCATCACTGGAGAAATTCAGCACCATGCCAAATTTGGGCAAAAAGTCTAGAGGTTTGGCATCCGGTTGTAGTGGCAAAATCGCTAGACCCTGTCCCTGGGCGATCGCCAGTGAATCACTATCAGGCGTAATCAGAAAGTCCCCTCCGGGTTGGCCTTTTAGGGGCTCCGGTGGTTGGCCTTCCCGCAAAACCCAGGGGCCAAAATCGGCTGGATTGGTACGGCTAACTCGCTGTACCACGATCGTTTTGCCGTCCGCAGACAGATCGAATTTTAGATTTTGATAGTCCCTGCTATCCAAAATCTCTTCTAAGGTTCCGGCGGGTTTCACCTCTGGCAATTTAACCGGATCTTTATTGGCAGGATTGGCATCGACTTGCAGGGGAGGATGGGGTTGAATGCCTGTGGACACTCGATATAGTTTCTGCTCCAATAACCCTTGAGGTTGGGCAGTACGTTCACTGGCGGCAAACAAAATGCGATCGCCCAGGGCATAGGGCTTAAAGTCATTCACCACCAGATTGTTGGGGGAAAGAATCAGCCGTTGTTGCTGGGTCAGGTTATACAGGATTAACCGTCCGGCTTCTTCTCCCTGCACCCCAATGTAAGCGAAGGCCCGATCGCGGGTACGAAATTTGGCCTCAAAGGGACGAATTGTGGATTGCGGCCCTCCGGCCTGACTGAAGTAATCCAGAGCATTTTGTAACCGGATGGTATAGTCCTTGCCGTAGGGAGCAGACAGATTTAAGGTATAGGCCATTCGTCGCCCGGCCCAACTTATTTTTCCAGACAACGGAGGCGTAATTGTCAGGTTTTTCTCGACCGTTTGATGATCCATCGGACGGCTGAAGGTGATCACAAACGCGGTATCATCCGCCCCAATCGTTTTATCCTGCCAGGTAAAGTCGCGAACCTGAGCCGACGTGCGACCGCCACTCCACAACAACAGCCCTGTAACAGCGGCAATCACCAGCATCAGGGCAATAGCGACCCGATCGAGGGCCAGAGGAAAAGAACGGGCTGGAGGAGAGGAGGACGATCGTGGCATGGAAGATTTCTCAGAGGTGCGATTTCGGATTTTAGATCAATTTCTTCT
>NZ_JBRAGO010000174.1:0-5282 GCF_052746595.1 Leptodesmis sp. | reverse complement strand
GGATATTCTTCTCCTCTAGCCTAATTTTCCTACCAAGAAGGTGACACGCACCCTTGACGGCCAACATCAAAGAAGTGATTGAATTATGTTTGCAAGAAGGAGAAGTCGAAGGCTTATCTGGGTTTGTCGGTATCCAAAAGGTTTTAGTTTAATGCCAAGATTCCCTACTGTAACTGGTTCTGAACTAAGGTTTGTTAAGAGCAATACTCGAGATACCGAACTAATTGTTGAAGAGTTGATCGCTTTACTGGATTAGAAGAGCTTCGGCATTTTCGCTTAGAATCCAGAAGGATGTTATCCTCCGAAAGCTGGGTTATGAGTGCATCAGTAGCAAGTCAGTTGAATCTTGCCCAACAATATTATCAGACGGGGAATTACCTGGACGCGGAAGCAATTTTTCGGCAGGTGGTGCAGCAGTATCCCCAACAGGCAGAAGCCTTATTCTGGTTAGCTCTGATTGCGGATCAATTGGGTCGTCCGTTAGACAGCATTGCCTATTATGAACAGGTGATCAGACTGCAACCGACTTCCGCAGAAGTGCATGGCAATCTGGGTTCGGTCTTAATGAAAGTGGGGCGCTTAGAGGCTGCGATCGCTCATCACCGGGAATCTCTCCGCCTCAGTCAGAACAGTGCCAAGGCCCATTACAATCTGGCGATCGCGCTTTATCAGAATAATCAGGTTGAGGAAGCGATCGATCACTATCGCCAGGCGATCGCCTCCATGCCGGATTATGCCCATGCTCACCACAATCTGGGAATGGCGTTGTATAAGCAGGGGCACGTCGAGGAAGCGCTGCAGCATTATCGTCGGGCGGTGGAATTGGAGCCAAACCATACCAGTGCCCGCAATAGTTTAGGAGTGGCGCTGTATCAACAGGGGCAGTTAGAAGCGGCTATTGAGCAATATCGACAGGCACTGGCAATTAGTCCTGGCTATATCAGTGCTCACGACAATTTGGGCATTGCGCTGAAGCAACAGCAAAAGTTGACAGAAGCGGTCTTTCATTTTCAGCAGGCGATCGCCCTAAATCCTCATTACGCCAACGCTTACATCAACCTGAGCAACACCTTACGGGAAATGGAGCAGTTTGAGGAGGCGATCGTTCATGCTCAGGAAGCGATTCGACTACAACCCGGTAACGCCGATGCTCATAATACTTATGGTTGCATTCTGGTAGATCAGGGACGGTTTGAGGAGGCGATCGTCGCCTTTGAAACAGCTATCCAGCACCGCCCTGACTTTGCTGATGCCCATTTAAATCTGGGCTTGGTTTTGCTGCAACTAGGACATTTTCAACGGGGGTTTGCCGAATATCACTGGCGCTGGAGTACTGCGCAATGCCCAGATTTGCGTTATACCAGTGCCCTCTGGAAAGGAGCAGAACTGCACGGCAAAACTATTTTATTAACAGCAGAGCAAGGCTTTGGGGATACGATTCAATTTGCCCGCTATGCTCCGTTGGTGGCTCAACGAGGTGGGCGAGTTGTGATTGCCTGCCAGAAGCCGCTTGTGAGGTTGCTATCGACTGTTCCAGGCGTGAGCCAGTGTGTCGATCGAGATAAGGACGATGTGGAAACTCATACCCACACTCCCTTGCTGGAGCTACCCTGGATTTTTGGCACGACATTAGACACGATTCCAGCTCAGGTTCCCTACGTTAGCCCACCCCCAGATTCCAACCTCAAGCTCAAAGTTCCCCCCCAGACTCGACTGAAGGTGGGTTTTGTTTGGGCCACGAATCCCAGCAATTCTACCTCCCCCAAGCGATCCTGTCCTCTGAGCCATTTCTTGTCTTTGCTGGATGTTCCAGGGATTGCGCTCTATAGCTTGCAAAAAAACGCTCCGCAGGCCGATCGCATACTCCTCAATTCCGAAGAGCGGATTCAAAACCTGGACGAACAACTCTCTGACTTTGCCGATACGGCGGCTGCAATCGTCCAACTCGATCTGGTAATTACTGTTGATACCGCTGTTGCCCATCTATCTGGTGCTCTTGGCAAACCCACCTGGACATTACTGCCTGCTATTCCTGATTGGCGATGGTTACTAAACCGGGAGGATAGCCCCTGGTATCCCACCATGCGCCTCTTCCGCCAATCCCAACCCAACGACTGGACCGAACTCTTTACCCGCGTTATCACCGCCCTGCAAACCGACCTCTCCCACCCCCATCCTTCTTTCCTTCTGAATAGTTGTTCCACCGAAACATCTTTAGCCAGCCACCCAGCCACCCAGCCACCCAGCCACCCCCTTCACTCCCCCACCTCCCCGTCTTATCCACCCCCCATCTCCCTCCCTGGTTCCAACCGCCTGAAACCATGCCGTTATGGAATTTTCCTCTACGATTCAAACGATACCTTTATTGGCCGATCACTTGATCTCTACGGAGAATGGAGTGAGGGCGAAATTAAGGTATTTCAATCCCTGATTCAACCTGGACAGACAGTTGTCGAAGTAGGGACAGATTTGGGTGCCCACACCATCTTTCTTGCCAGAGCTGCAGGGTTAGAGGGAAAAGTTTTAGCATTCGAGCCACAGCGTTTAGTCTTTCAATCTCTCTGTGCGAACCTTGCTTTGAATAATTTGACAAATACATTCCCTTTTGCTATCGCGCTGGGCGATCGCGCTGGCCTGCTTTCAGGAATCGATCTGGCTCAATCCCTGAATCGACCGACTGGGGGGGGACGTTACTTGCCGGAATCTGTGCAAGTGGCAACACTGGATAGCTTTGCGATCGCCTACTGTCACTTCATCAAATTCAATGTGGGAACTCGCCTGTTACCCGTCCTGCAAGGAGCCGCGCAGACATTACAGAAAACTACTCCGATTCTGTATGTCATCAGCGATCGCCCTTCGCCTCCGATCGATGCTTTGGCGTACCTGCAAGCGATCGGCTATGCCCTCTACTGGCACCGTCCCCCCCTCTACAATCCTGATAACTTCTGCCAGAACCCTGACAATGTCTTCGGTTCAGCCACGTTAAATAACGTTTTAGCTTTTCACCGTTCCCTCAATATCACCGTTAATGGCCTGGAACCAGTCAATATTAGTCAACATCCAGCAATAAAGTAGCTACTTGGCAGGAGTAACCTGCAGTTTGATCGGTAAAGTTGTGCGGCAGCAGATAACCCTGAACGCTCACCGATAATCTCTGTTATCAAATTCATCTCAAAGCGCAGTTGAATCTGGCTCAATTCCTATTATTGTCGCTGCTCATTCAACTGTTACAAAGCCTGCGAACGGTCAAACTCGAAGCCTTAGCGACAAAGCTACCGATTCCGATTTTGGCTAAGAGCCGACGACGGAAACTGCAACGCTTTTTGAGGTTACCCCAATAACTAAAAACCTATCATGTGGTGGTGCTGGGTGACCGAGAGTTTTGCTTGGCACGACTGGCCCAATGGCTCAAACGACAGCGGGTTTATTGCACTGTGCGCAAACCCATAGGTTGGGCGAGTGGACATTAGTCGCTTACTGGCGCAAGCAATATCGCAAGCGATGCTCGAAAGAGGGAAGTTTATCAACTAGGAAAACAGGCTATGACTTTGATCCGGTGCTTCTTCCATCGTTTTCCCCCATGCGTGACAGCCTGCTATAGCTGGAATGTAGGCACCAAACGCGACATGATCATCAGGACAAAGCACGACTGTATAACTCTTTAGTGATGACATGGCAGACCGAAGTTGAGACTGTTTTGACATCCCCTCATAATGATGTATCTGACTCAATGGGATAATACCAAATGCATCACCCTACCTGTCCCGCTGTTAGGATCTGTCAACACTCCATCAATTAATTCAGCCCGTCTTTCCAGTCCTGAATTGTCCAGAGCCAGATAGTCTGCAAAGGTCAGCTTACGGGTGGAAGTCATAATGTACTGTCAGAAGGCTTGTGGACAAGAACATTGGAGGGGCTGTTTTTGCCATTTGTCCTTTGGCATTTGTGAACAACCACCAATTAAGGACTAATGACAACACTCTCATAACATTATATCTGGCCCGATCGGAATGATGCCGCCCGGATTCAGCGGAAACAAATTACTGTAGTACTCTCGTTTCACGGCTTCTAAATTGCAGGTATCAGCCACGCCAGGAAAGTGATACAGATCCCGCAGATATGGCCCTAGATGCTCGTAATCCTGAATACGACGACGGTTGCATTTAAATAAGCCGTAATAGACAATATCAAAGCGAAACAGGGTGGTGAATAGACGCACATCGGTTAAGGTAATGCGATCGCCACATACATACTGCTGGTTTGTTAACACCTGATCAATTTCATTCAATGTGGCAAACACTCCTTTACAGGCTGTTTCATAAGCATCCTGAGTTTGGGCGAAACCACAACGATAGACCCCATTATTGACAGAATGATAGATTTTATCATTCCATTCGTCGATCGTTGCTTTCAACTCATTTGGATATAAATCAAGTTCAGGATGTTTGGCAAAAGCATTCATCTCCGAGTTCAGCATCACAATAATGTCTGAGCTTTCATTATTGACGATCGTTTTCGTTGACCCATCCCACAATACCGGAACCGTGCAGCGTCCCGCATATCCCGGTGCAGCCAGTTCATACAAATCTGCCAGGGTACGACAGCCTACTTCCGGCACGTCCAAAATCCAACCGCCCTCTTCCGGCGCAGGAGAGACAATGGACACCGCGATCGCCTCTTCCAATCCTTTCAACGCCCGTACCACCAGTGTCCGATGTGCCCAGGGACAACCCCATCCCACATACAGCTTGTAGCGGCCTGCGGTAGGCGGATAGGTCGCATTTGGAGCAGAACTGATCGCATTGCGAAACTGGCTCTCCGGACGGATGTATTCGCCCACCTTGTTGCGGGGAGCCAGATTGGACATCATCAAGTGCCACATCTGCGTCCAGACAAAGCGCCCGGTTTGGATCATCAGCTTGGGAGGGAGCGATCGCCCTTTCTTGCAGCCAGTTTGAGATTTTGCAGAGTTGCCGGCCTGGGGTGTATCAGAAGGTTGTGCCATAACATCTGCCCATGAGAAGATACGTCTCGTTTACGACGCTACCACACCAGGCGAAAATAGTACGCATGGACAACGATTTACTGCCGTTTTTAGTCGGAGTGGGATTGCTGGTAGTCTACCTGATCTTTTCTGCCCTCACCGAGATGGGCACCAAATGGCCGTGGCGGAAATGATCTCATTCAGGATTCACTAAATCATTGATGTACTTGTGAACATAGTGTGCTTAGTGGTGCAGAAAAGTGCTGAAAGTATTGGTATAGGGGAAGTCTCATCCGAG
>NZ_JBRAGO010000173.1:0-5411 GCF_052746595.1 Leptodesmis sp. | reverse complement strand
ATTCGACTGAAGGGGCAGCCCAATCTCCAACCTGAAGTGATTCCATAGCCTCAGCGCAGCCACTCAGTTTTCTCCAACAGGCTGCTAGGATTAAAGCGTTGCGCCCCTATAAAACAAGCGTCTGGAACTGGAACAATATATCGCGTCAACCCTGACATGACTGCCAACAAAATTGCAGTTCAGTTAATACTGACTTTTCAGATGTAAACCCTGATGGGTAGACGCGATCGCTGCTCAAGCATTACCGCTGCAGTAAAGCCTCGTAGTTCACCCGTTCGGCGTGCCCCCAAAAAGCTTCCAGGTCGTAAAAGTCTCGTTCGTTGGGCATCAGGGTATGCACAATCACATCACCATAATCCTGCAACACCCAGGTCGCTTCGGCCATGCCTTCCGTATGCAGGGGTGCTCTCCGCATCTCTTCTTCCAATTTGTCGGCCACGGAATTGGCGATCGCCCGTACCTGTACCTTGGAGTAGCCCGTCACGATGACAAAGTAGTCAGCCAGCAGAGAAACTTCCGTTACTCGCAGCAGGGCAATGTCTCCGGCTTTGCGCTCTTCAGCCGCTCGAATGGCAGCCAGAGCCAGTTGCAAGCTAGAGTCCTGTTCTGGATTGAGCGTGGCAGGAGCATTAGCGGATTGAGTGGTGGCAGAAAGGGTGGGATTAAAAAGGTTTTGCATTCAGTAAAGTCTTCCTTAATTGAGTAAGTGTTGAGAAACGAACGATCAAACGGCAAGGGTTGGGATAGCTAGAAACTAACATCATGGTTTGGGAGGGGTTGGATGGCTCATTTGCATCGCCCAATTACGGGTCAAAACAGCACGGGGATGAATCAGATGGTTGGAGGACAAGAGTGATCGCATCGTAAATTCAGTAGTTAACCAGACCGCCTTATGCAAGTTTTCGTGGGACACCTGACGCAACTTGTTTAACTCCGGAGTATCACCCCGTCCAGGTTCCAACCCATCGGCCAGATACACCACACAACTGAGAGGACTCATCCCAGGACTACCCAGCGTATGATTGCGGATCGCCTCCAGCACCTGTGGATCTTCTATGCCAAATTCCTCTCTGGCAACAATCGCCCCCACATCCGCATGGAGCAGATGAGGATTTGCTTCGTATACCTCATCCAGTTCCATCCCTTCGCTACGAGCCATTTCTAGCAGTCGCTGGGGTTTGAAGAACTTGGCCAAGTCATGCATCAGCCCCGCTTGAGCAGCTTTCTCAATGTCCAAGTGGTGGCGTTTGGCCAATGCGATCGCCATACCTTCCACCCGCAAAATATGCTTCAGGCGCTTATCTGGAACATTTTTTTCCAGCCAGTCTAAAATTTTTTTCCGATGGAACGAGGAAGCCTTACGCTGCTGCTCATCCGTCACTAAAGCATTAGCAGTGGGAATCAAAACCTCAGGCTCAGACCTGGTTTGCAACAGGAGTGCATCACCAGAGGAGGAACAGCCAAGAGTTTCGCAGGAATCACCCATGCAAGCAAAAAACTCCTAACGGAAGGCAGTGTGGTGAGAAACAGTTGACATGTTTACAACATTGAAATTAAACGGGGTAGCAATGGCTGGTTCTTTTATCTTAGCTCAACCTGATTCGGGTGAGGGCAAAGGAGTAAAGTGAAAAACAGTGAGTCAGCAAATCCGTATGCCTCTCCTGAAAAAAATTGCCCAACCGTCGCTTCCCTGGTTTTCACTGGGTATCCTGGCCCTCTTAATCGTTTCTCTCGGCCTCCGCTTTTGGGGACTGGGACGGTTTAACACCCTGGTTTTTGATGAGGTGTACTACGCCAAGTTTGCTTATAACTACCTGAGTAGCACCCCCTTTTTTGATGGCCATCCACCGTTAAGCAAATATCTGATTGCGATCGCGATGGCCTTAGGGAGCCAGGTACCCACTCCCCAAACCGCAATGAACGGTTTAACGGGAGGCTTATTTGCCCCCTGGATGTACCGCTGGCTCAATGCTCTGACAGGTTCATTCATCCCGCTGGTCATTTTAGGGATTGCCTACCAGTTAACCCATCGCCGTCGCTATGCTCTGATTACTGGCTGGTTTGCCGCTTTGGATGGTCTATTTCTGGTGGAATCTCGCTATGCCCTGAACAATGTTTATCTAGTCATCTTCGGACTGCTGGGACTGTGGTTTCTGCTGCTGGCCTTAAATAGCGCCCAATCGCTCCGTCGCAGTGGTTGGTTGGTGCTATCCGGTATCAGTTTTGGAGCCTCTGCCTCGATTAAATGGAACGGCCTCTGGTTTTTGTTAGGAGCCTACAGCCTCTGGATTGTTGCCCAGGGGATTGAATGGTTTCAGGCCAGCCATCCGATGGCAGCCACCTCAACCGTTCAGGAGTCCAGTCCGGCAGAAATTCCGAAAGATGGGCACTCCAGTCCACTACAAAGGCTCCACCGATTACGCTGGTGGCAGGTAGGGCTGTACTGGGGCATCGTTCCCGCCTTGACTTACATTCTGGAGTGGATTCCGCACCTGAAGTTGAATGCGAAACAAGGCTTGTGGCCAGATTTCTGGGCCTTACAGGTAGAAATCCTGCAATATCACGAGCGAGTTGGCAATGGCCCTAAGATCCATCCCTATTGCTCGAACTGGTATAGCTGGCTGTTTATGTGGCGACCTGTGGCCTATTTCTACAAAGTGACTGGAAAGGGCGACCCATTACCCACCGAAGCCACCCTACCGCCTACGACTGCGGAAAAGGTGGTTTATGACGTGCATGCAATGGGCAATCCATTTCTCTGGTGGTTCTCGACGATCGCCATCTTTACCGTCTTAGCCATCCTGGGCTGGCTGGCATTCCAGGCCATCTCAAACCGGATCGTGGCTCATACCAGTCGGACAATCCCCCCAGTTGTCATACCCCCACCTCTCCCCTTCAGTCCCTGCGAACGCTGGCTGATGTTGTTTTTGGCAATCAACTACCTGGCAAATTTGCTGCCCTGGGTGAAAGTCACTCGCTGCACCTTCCTGTACCACTACATGGGCGCTTCCGTCTTTGCGACGATGGCGATCGCCTGGTTAGTCGATCGCTGGCTCAGCAGCCGCCAACCCTATTTACGCCAGATCGGCCTGACGGTAATTGCGATCGTCGCGATCGCCTTTCTTTTCTGGCTCCCGGTTTATCTGGGTCTCCCCCTTTCCCTCGAAGGCTTCAAATTGCGGATGTGGCTGCCGTCTTGGGTGTAGGAGAGAGCACAAGGCGTGCGAGGAGATGGGGGAGGTGCAGGGATGGGCTGCTTGACTGACAGGATAGCTGTTTGTCTCAACAATCCTCCTGATTTTGTTACAGCGTGTTTCCCGATCATCCATCTGTCGTGGGGAACACTGAATTTAAAGCTTTTGCCCGTTTCCAGAAAATTCTGGGTCTGCAATGAAGTTTTTGATCAACCAATGCCCCATCTTAGTTGACCTATGACGATCGCCGATAGTGTTCATAATCTCCAGACCTTGCTCCTGGCGTTTCAATCCGTGATTGTCTTTGAAACCGTGGAAGAAGAACGAGTGCAAAAGCTGTTGCAAACTGCCGTTCAAGATATGCAGTTACCGCTTTACGAGTGGAGTATTACCCGTGGGTTAGTGCGTTCCGCTGGGCCGAATAACCGCTGGGTGGATGAGTGTACCCCTCCGGGCAGCCATCAACCTGCGGCCTTTGAACGCACGGTTGATCCCGTTGATATGCTGGAACATATTGGAAAAATGACACAGCGGGGGGTGTTTTGGCTCAAAGACTTTGCCAGACATTTAACGGATCCGGTGGTTGCACGTCAGTTTCGGGAAATTGCCCAACTCTTCGGTCAAAGTCGATCAGCGCTGGTGTTGAGTGGACATACGATCGCCCTTCCCCCCCGAAGTTGCCCCGGATGCCGTCTACTTTGATTTGAAATTGCCAGGACGAGATGAGCTACAGCAAGTGGTGATGGAAGTGGTGCGATCGCTCTCCCACAAAAATCGGGTGCAGGTACAACTGCAAAGTTCGGATGTCCAAATTCTGGTTCAAACACTACAAGGTATGACATTAAAACAGGCTCGCCAGGTCATTGCTTATGTAGCTTTACAGGATGGCAAACTAACTGCCAGCGATGCTGACCAGATTCTAGAGCGGAAAGCTCAAATTATCCGAGAAGAAAGTTTGCTGGAATATATTCCGGTGAATGGCTCCATTCTAGAACTGGGTGGATTTGCTGGATTAAAGCACTGGCTGGCACGGGCGCGAGTTGGCTTTAGTTCCCAGGCGCAGGAACTCAACCTGAAACCCCCCAAAGGCATTTTGATTGTGGGGATTCAGGGCTGTGGCAAGTCGCTGGCTGCAAAAGCGATCGCCCATGAATGGAAATTGCCTCTGCTGAAACTGGATGCAAGCCGCCTTTACGATAAATATGTCGGCGAATCGGAAAAGAACTTCCGGCAAGCAGTGAAGCTGGCCGAATCAATGGCTCCCACCGTGCTGTGGATTGATGAGATCGAAAAAAGTTTTGGCAGTACGGATTCTGATGCCGATGGCGGCCTGACCCGGCGCTTATTTGGGTTCTTCCTCACCTGGATGCAAGAAAAATCCCAGGATGTGTTTGTGGTCGCAACGGCCAACGATATCTCCAAAATTCCTCCCGAACTGTTGCGAAAAGGACGGTTTGACGAAATCTTCTTTGTCGATCTGCCGGATGTGCAGGAACGGGCAGCGATTCTCCGGATTCACCTGACCCAACGCAAACAGGTGCCCCAATACTTTGACCTGCCCGATTTGATTGCCGCCACCGAAGGTTATAGCGGTGCCGAAATGAACAGGCCATTATCTCTGCCCTCTACAACGCTTTGTATTTAGGAAAACCACTAGATACTGCTCTGTTATTGGAGGCGATTCGCTCTACCGTGCCGCTGTCCATTTCCCGACGAGAGAAATTAGCGGAGTTGCGGACGATCGCGGCGGAACGGTTCGTTAGCGTGAAGTAGCCAGATGAAGAGGTGAAGGAGTAGAGGATTGCAGAGGGATGTCGATACAATAAAGGCACCTCTGAAATCACCCTTTATGCAAGCCAGCGATTTTCCAGAAACCTTTCAGCAGCAAGTTCTTTCCGAGCTAAGGCAAATTAACCAGCGACTTGATCACATTGAAGGAGATTTTGCCAATCTGGAGACTAAGTTCAATGGCCTGGAGACTAAGTTCAATGGTCTGGAGACTAAGTTCAATGGCCTAGACAATAAGCTCAACAATCTGGACTACAAATTCGATACCTACCGGAATGCATCCGATCAGCTAGTGCGACTGGCTACCACAATTATCATCGCAGCGGCTTCGGTCGTAATTCTCTCACCCCTGCTGCAGTCCGTTGCTCCTATCATTAACTATTGAGGGGTTCGGGGAGCTATAAGTCCCGCGCTGTATGCGAAGCATCA
>NZ_JBRAGO010000172.1:0-5441 GCF_052746595.1 Leptodesmis sp. | reverse complement strand
GGGATATTCTTCTCCTCTAGCCTAATTTTCCTACCAAGAAGGTGACACGCACCCCATCGATAGAACCAACTTGTACATTTTCTTCCGGCTTGTTTTCGTTAGCGTATTCCATATTCCTCTCTTGACAAAGTTACTGTTCGCCTTTTTCGCAAGCAAATTCACCAACGTATCTCCCCTTTGATACTTCCACTGCACTCGCCTGAATCGCACTTAACTTCACCTGACACACTACCGCCTCTTGGCAAAGGTAAATCATCGGCAATACCACTAGCAGTGACTCCTGCATGAACTTGTCGATAAGCATTTGACAAAGCATCTGCAACTTGCCTTTTGACAGTCACATCAAACCGCTCTGGTGAAGTTGAAGCAGTTAGAGCAGTAGGAAGCTCTAATATGCATCGAATCTGTGATTCTTCTAGTCCTAAGTCTGCATTGCGCCAACCTCCAAAGTCTCCAAAATCCTTCTCTCCTAATCCACCAAACTCACCCCCACCTCATGTAGATCTCATTGAAACTGGGTCAATTACAAAAGGTTTTTGTTGCAGCATAGATGCATTGGAAGCCCCAAACCATTCAAAACGAGGACGTTGATACAGATCAACTTTTCTGGAGATCTGCTGAAGAAACTACTCACAATTTCCGTTGAACTGCCCGTTACTCCAAACTTACTTCAATGCCGCTGTAAAAACACCGTTGTTCGAACCATCCCCAGCCGTCTCCTCATCTTGACAAGCAGCAAAAGAAACTACAGTAGCAGTCAGATCAGAAAAATCTCGTGTTCCACAAGTCCATTATGTAGCCGTAATCTGAGCTTCAAACTTCTCGAAAGCAGTGAGTGCTGCTTCAGGGGGCAACAGCCTGTTATCTGGTAGATCCGCCTCGGTAATGCCAAAGTCACGGCTCCCCTGCATAAACTGCGGTTTATTCTTGCATACATATTCCACAATGTCTGGGAAGCGCGCCACACTACCACTATGGCAGCTATCGAAAATGAAGTAAATGCGAACTCCAGGGACAAAACGCTTCCACATAGCAAAAAGTTCGTCGTCAAGCAGCATTCGATCGTAGAGCACCCAAGTTTGATCACGCCCGCTTGACTCATTTCCTGTCGTATCAGGTACTTGGGAACCGTGACCAGCGTAGCTAACTAAAGCGACTCCTCCTGGTTGTACTTCTTGAGCCATTCGTCCCAGTTGTTCGAGAACGTTACGAGCGGTCGCATCCTTATCCTGTAATAGGATGGATGACTCGTACTGCAAGTCCTCTGCAATTTTTTTCATGCGCTCAGCATCCTTGACTGCACTTCGCAGTTTTGGAATTGCTCCATAGGTGCTTGCATCAACCTCATTCACACCAATGTGAAGCGATAGCGATCGAGCCATTAGATAATCTCCTTAAATTTGACAACACACAGCCATTGATCGAACCACTGTTCTCATCGATAACGCATTGAGTAATTCTTAGCTGAACCAACCCTAATCTCCCTTTGCCTACCTTGTCAGCCCTGTAAAGTCAGGAAAAGGTCAGAGAAAAGTCAGATACACCCACAGATATCCTTGAAGCACCGTCTCAACCGAAGTCTAGCGGTCTAACGGTTCGGGTCAGCGGTTGCCAGAGACTTTGCATCCAACCCAAGCAGCTTCGGTCAATCCGCTGCACCCGAATTGTTATACCTCGGCTTTACACAGTTGCTATCAGAGACAAAGGCTTTGACCACTGTTTTGTAGATAAAAATGTAGGAATCCCAGTTGATCCAAAAAATGTAACTAAACTAAGCTACAGATTAATTGTAAGCAACGCAGTAGAAATTATAACGCTAACTGCAACTACAAGGAGTTTGATTAATAACGATTGAATCCCAGCGCCTGTGCGAACTCTCATTAGCATCCACCGTGCAAAACTAATTGATAGTACCATAGACAGCAGACTATATAGCCCAACAGTGCTGGAATCCAAATCTCCCAAAATGCTAGTTGTGCCTAGCAAACTAACAAATCCAGCAACAGTAGTGATTCCAGCCCATTGCAACCAAAAACTTAAACCGAACTTTTCTTTTGCTTCAAGCGCACGAGCATGCTGAATAGTTTCTTCAACTGCTTGTAGCTCTTTCGTCTTCTTGGGAAGCCATTTACAAAGAATATCCTTATTTTCTGCAATTACAGAGTAATATTCCTTGAGTAGCGCAGCACCGCCGACCGTTAGTAAGACTGGAGAAGCCAATGCAAGAGCCGCTGCAATTGGAGGACAAGCAGCACATATCATGACTACCGCTGCTGTTGAGATTGCACCAAGTGCGCCAGCCTTTAGCAAATCTTTTCCCGATGCTTTAATTGCTTCTTCTTTAGTCATCTGACCTCTAGCAACGGCACAGGAGTAATGAATGAAAGTAATTGGTAACCTTGTCACCACTGCGATCGCGGCACCAATGGGAGCAGCCTGTAATCCTTGCAGCGAAGCTTGCCCCAAGTTGGCTGAAAATCCCTCAACCCAAACACCAAACTATTGAGCTCTTGTCATGGGCTTCACACCCCGCTTAATGTTATCGAGATGCTTTTCAAGAACAATGTTGAACGGTTTATCTGAACCTCCAGCACTTTTGGGAATAATGTGACTCCCATCTCTACCTTTCATCCATTTTGCAACTTTATCAATGGATGTACGGTATTACGGAGGGACTTGCTCGCACAGTTTTATTGCGTCTTCTACACTGCGCCAACCTCCGGCTGCACGGAAAGTTCTTTGAAGCTCTCTGCTAAGCTCGACTTTATCCAATTACGCTGCGTAACACAGTAGATCGCACCAGATCTCTAGTAATTCTGGTGAGACTTTTTCTGCTGTGCCGATTTCAGGCGACCCTGGAAAAAGTCTGGTAGCCCAGAGAGTGCGACGCACGGTGGTCAGGGCATCAACAAAGGTGGGCAGAGATTTGGCATACCAGGCAGAGGTGGACAATTGGAAGGGGTGTTGAGCTTGGAGATAATGGGTAAACAGGGTCACCAGAGAGAACAACCCAAACAACGCAGGGGTGGTGCGCGCAATTGCCAGGTCAGACCACTGCCGTTGGATTTCGACTCCCAGGTGAGCCCGGAGTTCCGCAAAGGTAACTTCCACCTGCCAGCGTTGGCGAAACCAGAGCAAAATGTCTGCGGGAGCAGCGTTCAAGTCTGTACAGAGAAAGGCTTGGGGGCAAACTCCGCTTTGGGGTCACGCACTAGCACCCAACGCAGGGGGACGACGGGTTTTCCTGAGTGATACCAGACGGCAGTACCGGTGGTATATTCCACTTGACGTTCGGTGTTGCCATACCAACCGGCTAGGCAGACCGATTGTCCAAGGGTTGTGGGGGCGTTGAGCCGTTGGCTCAAGCGGGGTAAGCGTTTGCCCTTGAGCCGTGTGCGCCCCATCTGGTGTCGAGGAGGTCATCAAGGGGCTCGAACACCCGGTTGGCCAAGACCTCATTGAGAATGGGCCAGAGTCGCTCTGCGGGTTGCATATGCGGAGAGTATGGGGGCAGAAACGCCAAATGGAGACCGTCCGGTACCACCACCTGGTCTGAGGTGTGCCACCCGGCTTGATCCATGACAAACAAAACCTGTCGCTGAGGGCCAATCTCGAAGTGTTGGGCAAAATCCGCCAGCGATTAAACAGGTCGATATTGACCCGAGGTAGGAGCCACCAATAGGTCTGTCCACTGCGAGGGTGGACAAAGCCATAGAGCCAAAACCAGTCATAGCGGCAGTAGACAGGCGCACTCAGCGATCCAAACCAGTTATCGACCCACACTCGGCGCAGGATGGGATGGAGTCCCAAGCGGTGTTCGTCCATCGCCCACACCTGAACGTCGGCGTCGGGGTGAGCGGTTTTGAGAGTCTCCAGTTGCGTGTGCAGATTTTTTTCCCACTCCCGCTGCTCTTCTTCAGTGGCGGCGTGCTGATGTTCGCGACGAGGCGCTTTGAGCGAGAAGTCCATCTGTTTGAGAATCTCCCAGCCCCGTTGACGGTGAACCGGATGGCCCAAGCGCTCACTGAGCCAGTCGGCTACCTTGCGGCCATTCCAGAAGCCGCCCTCGGGCGGTTCCTCCTGCAAGGCTTGGTACAACAAGGCTTGCGTCTCATCATCGAGAATGACCTGCCCATTCCCCTGATTATGCTGTCGTTGGTCGCCCAGCCCCTCGGGGCCTTGGCGGTTATAGCTTCTGACCACTTCATAAATCCAAGCTCGGCTGTAGCCGGTCACCTCAGAGACCTCAGCCGTACTCTTGCCTAATTGCAACAGCTAGATAATCTGATAATGCCCTCGCTCAATGACGCTCTTGGCTGATTTATATCGCTGTTCCAGTTCCTCTGTACCCAGATGTGATGCCAGGGTAAGACGACGCCCCATACCCGCGATCCTCGCCACTCAATCTCTCTATTCTAATGGTGATTGACCGGACTTGATATAACGGTCGTGTTCAGCGGACGGGCAAAAAATACCTGTGATAGGCGAGGGTTATTTACCGCTGCTGCACTTTGCCGTTATGCTGCCTTTAGTTGTCGATGAGAGCGTAAGCGACAAGCTATCGGTGGGATGCGATGCCCCGGTAGTTGTGAATCTTCTATTGAGACATAATTAGGAAATGACTGGTGGGCTACAATTCTCAATAGGTCTTCTCTCTCATTGCAGGTTAGGTAGTGCGAAAACAGGAAGCCCTTACATTACTGGCAAAGCACCAAAACACGCTGAAGGATTTTGGCGTGAAGTCTATAATGCTGTTTGGTTCAGTAGCAAGAGATGAAGCGCGAACAGACAGCGATGTTGATCTGCTCGTAGAGTTCGATCGTCCGGTCGGGTTGTTCACCTTTGTACGCTTGAAGCGATACCTGGAGGAGATTTTAGAGAGTTCGGTTGATCTGGGTACACCTGACTCCCTCAAACCTTATCTACGGGAACCTGTTTTCCGGGAGGCGATTCGTGCCTTCTAGAGACTGGCAAAATAGAGTAAGAGATGTACTAGCTGCGATTGCAGAGATCCGGGAGTTCACAAACGAGATAACCTTTGAGGAGTTTCAGAACGATCGAAAAACGATCAGAGCAGTTTTATATAACCTGGCAATTATTGGTGAAGCAGTTCGTAGCATTCCACTGGATGTAGAAGCTTCGCATCCTGAAATTCCCTGGGGCGATGTGCGTGGAATGCGAAATATTGTGATTCACGAGTATTTTCAAGTGAATCTGTCCATTATCTGGCAAACGGTTCAAGAAGACCTTGTTTCGTTAGAAGCTTCCCTTCAACAATTGATAAATCCTTGAGAAGAATGTGTAATAGCAAAAGCAACGGCAGCATAACAACCCGGCTGGAGCGGACTACTGAGAGATCTTGGCGGTGTTGCAAAGGTTGTTCGTAGCCGCACAACTTCACCGTGTGCGATTCGTTCATCCTAAATGGGTAGCGATACCCA
>NZ_JBRAGO010000171.1:0-5444 GCF_052746595.1 Leptodesmis sp. | reverse complement strand
ACTGCGACGGATTTAGGTAGGGAAACAGAGCCTTTTAATAATTTATATTTCTCTTGCGGGTAAGAGGGCTGAGCTATGAGTAACTTACAAACACGATCGCTCACGGACACCTAGGTTGCAGTTTCCTGAGATGAGGATACTCGTACGCTCAAACATCCACGCTACGAGAAGGCGGAAGTGCGAGTCAGACGGCTATCAGGATTGGCAGGATTTCCAGGGGCAATTAGGATGGATTTCGTGATTCAACTACCTGCCCCATTTTGAGTAAGTTGCCATCTAGATCAACGATACAAAACTCTCGCATTTCCCAGGTAAAGAACATCATGCTTTTCTAGGGCTGCTACAGGGCATTTCTAACCAGCAGTTCCAATAATCCTCAAAATCGAAATATAACACCGAGCAATAGCCCATTCTGACGCAAATTGGCTCTGGCCCGTCTCAGGCCAGAAGCCATCCTCAAATTCAAAATCATTGATGCGATAACCCAGTTGCAACGATACCCTGGGAGAAAAGTGATGGCGAACATCAGCAAGGAAATTCCAGGTCAGGTTGCGATCAACGTTGATGTTAAAACTAGATACATCTCCCCGAATACCCATTGCCCAATGTCTGGATAAATCTAATCTGATCTGGGCACCAATCATGGGTTCAGGAAAAACTTTCGAAAAGCTGAAATCTCGATTAATTGGAATTGTCTTACCGATGAACGGAATCAGATCAATCCGGATATCCTCAATTTCAAGTTTTTGACTCAGAATGTTGGTACGAACTCCCAAGGTAGGGGCAACAACTAGGCGAGGAAAGGGATTGGACGATGCTGAACCGCTTAGCGTTGTATCAACGGCGTGATAGGAGGCTGCCAGATCGACTGTTCCCTGGCGAACAGATAGGCTGGCGTTGGCACTGGCTCTAATCGCGGCATTAATTCCAAGGTCTTCCAAGGTTCTGAATGGAAACGTCACCCCCAGCTTGCCACTGTCCTTCGCAGAAATATAGAAGCCATCGAGAATAACTCCCCATTGATTTTTCCACGCTTCCACCCGCAAGCTTGCATTAAAGGCACGATCAAAGTCCAAAATGTCACCCAATCCTAATTTGAATGAGGTACTCCCAGCTAGGGTTGCATCGGTTCGAACACGTAGGGGAACAAAAAAGTAGGGTGACACTGAAATCTGCCAGCGATCGCTGGCAGTGCCATAGGCTGAATCGCTGGATGCAGGCTCAGGGAGTGGTTGGGAGGGCTTTGGGTCAGAAGGTGGGGACTCAGGGGGCTGGGCGGAAGGCTGCGGATCGGAAGGTTGTGGGTCGGAAGGTTGGAGAGTCGGAGCATCTGCCTGCGCGATCGTATTCAATAACAAGGATGGCTCTAGCGATGCAAAATTGGACGACTCAATTAATAGCTCAGCAGATGGTTCGGCTAATAAACTGGCCTGCTTTAGAGTTCGTGCTGGATGGTCGAGTTCCTGATCAAATGGGGTATTCGGTTCAGAGGTGGCGCTGTTGTTGGAACTCGATACTGGTTTTTCTGCCCAGGCAGGCGTACCGGTAAGGATGGTCAAGATTGACAAAGCACTGCTGGCACAGAACAAAAAAGATTTCAATAATCGAGTATCAAACCTATTCCAGTCACTTCTTAGGGTTAAGTCAATCTGGTTACTTTTAGTTTTTTTAATATTTTTAATATCATTTCTAATTCACTCAATTCAACAATAATTTCCAATTTATCTGACTTGCGATGAATTTGTCTTGCACAACACTTGAATGTTCAGGATCCCTGGATACAAGCTGAGGAGATTAGACTGCGAGTATCATATAGCAATCTGAGTCGGAATTGTGAAAAATCTCCGCAGGAAATCCTTCTCATACAGTCTTTTCATCATCCAGGCGTTCACGAATCATTGTTGATCCAGTGGTGGATTATTATCACCCGATACTCACGTCCGTGGTAAGCTATAAAGGTTCCGTTCTTATGGCTGCCAATGCAATTGGCCAATATCGGGCGATCGTGGCACGGGCGATCGATCCGCAGGAAGTAGCTATCATTACCGTTGGGTCTGTGTAGGCAGGGAAAACCAACAATATGATTCCGGAGGAAGCCTTGCTAAAGCTCAGCTTGCGTTCGTTCAAGCCTGAGGTTCGGTAGACCATGATGACGTGCTGAAAGGAATCGTCTCCGTCAACAAGTCGATCGCGCGTGCCTACAGGATGCCAGAAAATCAGTTGCCAACCCTGACAGTGAAAGGTGGGGCTCCCCCGCTGATTAATGACAGTGCCATGATCGATCGCATCAATCCTCAACTGGCGAATCTGGTGGGAACCGACAAGCTACTCATTGACTTTCCAGCAACCACTGGTTCAGAGGATGTCCAGTTGCTCAAGGGTGACAATAAAAATGTTCAGTTTGCCTTTATCCACGTGGGTACCGCAAATCCTGCCCTTGTCGCCAAAGCCAGAGCAGAAGGTAAAACTGTTTCATTTTCAAATTACAACCCTAACTGCCAGGTTGATCTCAACGCCATCCCCTTTGGCACAAAAGTTGCATCACTAATGGCGATAGAATTTTTGCAAAAGTCAGCATTTATCGGGGGAAAGCTTGAGCGATCGTTCATCCCTCTGATGTTAATACTAGACTTCTTGCAGGCTTGGAAAAACATAGGATGGGCAAAGAAAAACGTTTCATCCTGCATTCTGGCTGATAATGGGCACGCCAAGCTCTGCCCATCCTACTGATGATGATTGAGTCTAACGTTAAGGGAGTTTTTCCCACGCGACAGAGATGACTTCACTGAGCCAGTGACGCTGTTGAGCATCTAACAAGGCATCGTCGGCCAGGATTTCGGTTCTCAGGTCTTCTAAAGACTGGCCATTCAGACGGGCAACGTTAATTACTCCGGCGATCGCGGCGGCAATCAGCTCTTCATTGACTGAGTTTTGCCGGAGCGCTACAACTTCTTGGGAATTGACTGGAATAGGATATTTCATGGCGGAATTTAACGGGGGCAAACTGGAAAATTTTTAATTGTTAAATCAATCTGAGAAAGGTATAAAGTTTTTTAGCGTATCGCTAGAGAGTCTAGCCTAGATTAATCCCTTCTTAATCTAAAGTTTTTGTGAGATTCCATTGGAGTTTAGCTAAGCTGATGCAGGAAATTCTATATATAGAAGTCCCAACACCAGACACCGCCTCGGTCGTAACCTGGTTACAGGATGTATTTAACCCCGGTATCGGTGAGAAAATCACCACCCCAAGTGGGATTCGTATCCTGTTCTGCAGAAATACATCTCGACCATCCCCCATTTCTGAAACCTCCAATGATTTAGCAGATGAACTGGCCATCTTTGTCTGGTCGCTGCAACGAACGACTTATCTCAAAGCCTTCCGCTGGGCCGAGAAATCCCTGCCAAACGAACAAGACATTCTACGATACCTGACAAAAACGATTCGGGAACAATTTCCGAACCAATATCCTGAACCTCCCGCGATCGCTCCCGGACAGTCCCTTTTTGCCGCCCTGGCCGAGCGCTATCCCTTAACCGTCAAATATTTCCAAAGCATGCCCAACGGCGAGTACGACCTGCAACGGGTTTACTGGTGGGAGCAACGCTGGCGTGAGAGCGTGAGGAATCCACAGCAGCCGAGGCAAGTGGTGTTTAGGGAAGGGGAGCAGGGGGCAGGGCTTAGGGATCAAGAATTAGGAATCAGGAATCAGGCACCAGAATCCAAAATCCAAAATCCGAAATCCAAAATCCCTCCGATCCCCAATCCCGCCTATGACTTGATCTACCTCGGTGGCGCTCTTGGCGTTATTCACGCCGCTGTCATGGCCCGTTTAGGCTACAAAGTGCTGCTGATCGAGCGGTTGCCTTTTGGCCGCATGAATCGGGAGTGGAATATTTCTCGCAGTGAGTTTCAAAGCTTGATTGATCTGGGACTGTTTACTCCCACAGAATTTGAGGATGTGATCGCACGGGAATATATTGATGGGTTCCACAAGTTTTTTGATGCCAATAATCCACCGCAAGCGCAAGCCCCAGTGCTGCATACTCCCACAGTCTTAAATGTGGCCATTGATGCAGAGAAGTTGCTGCGGGTGTGTGGACAGAAGCTGCGAGAAAGCGGGGGAGAGATTTGGGATGAAACGGAATTTTTGCGGGTTGATGTCGGTGAAAAAAGTGTAACTGTTTACTGTCAGCATTTACCCACTCAGCAAACTAAGCAGGTCAAGGGACGGTTATTAGTGGATGCGATGGGAACCGCTTCTCCGATCGCATGGCAGTTAAACGGAGGCCGCACCTTTGATAGTGTTTGTCCCACGGTGGGAGCCGTCGTTGCCAGTGGGTTTGAACCGGGAGTTTGGGATGTCCAGTATGGCGATGTGCTGAACAGTCACGGAGACATATCACGGGGACGACAGTTAATTTGGGAACTATTTCCAGCAGAAGGGGAAGAACTGACGTTTTACCTGTTCCATTACCATCAGGTGCATCCAGACAATCCCGGTTCGCTCCTGGAAATGTACGAGGACTTTTTCACGATCCTGCCGGAGTATCGTCGCTGTGATGTAGACAAACTGGTCTGGAAAAAGCCCACCTTTGGCTATATTCCGGGGCATTTCAGTGTGGGCAGTCGCGATCGCCGGGTCGCGTTCGATCGGCTGGTGGCGATCGGTGATGCCGCTTCCCTCCAATCTCCCCTCATCTTCACCGGATTCGGCTCCTTGGTACGCAACCTACCCCGCCTAACCCATTTACTCGACACGGCTCTGAAGCATGACTTATTGACTGCTAAGCACCTGAATCAGATTTGTGCTTTTCAGAGCAATATCGCCGTTACCTGGCTGTTCTCCAAAGGGATGATGGTACCAACCGGAAAATTCCTGCCGCCGGAACGCATTAATTCCATGCTCAATACCTTTTTTGGCATTCTGGCCTCAGAACCGCCGGATCTGGCCGAAGCATTTATCAAAGATCGGGTAAGCTGGCTATCCTTCAATCGCATGGCCCTGAAAGCCGCGTGGCAAAATCCCTCTTTGCTTCTGTGGATCTGGGAATTGGCTGGCCCCAAAGACCTATTCCGCTGGTTGGGAAGTTATCTGGACTTTACCATCAGTGCTTTTATCAGTGCTTTGCTCAGTAGCTGGTTTCCTCAATGGGTGGCTCAACTGCAACCCTGGATCGAACCCCGATTTCCTGCTCTCTGGCTGTGGCTACTGGCTCAAAGCTATGCCGTCACCGATGGCGTGGGACAACCTCAACCAACAGGCTCTAAGGGAATGGGCTTTAGCCTGAAACCGGCCACTTCAATAGAACGCCCCAGTTAACGTGAGTTCGGGTTAAGCAGGAGGCAGATGCAGGTCAATCGCCAGAGAGGGTTTCTGAGGCTGATGACAATAGGCAATAGTCGTCCCTGCATGCCGCGTCGCAGTTGGGTAATGAGTTTCGCA
>NZ_JBRAGO010000170.1:0-5567 GCF_052746595.1 Leptodesmis sp. | reverse complement strand
ACCCCCACCTGCTACGCGAGGATGGGGGAGTGCAGGCTGATTTCGTTCAAAAAAGTCAACGATCGTTATCCCTGCTTAAAACCGATAACCCATACCAGCCTGCAAACTGAGGCTACTAGCCGAGGCATTGTAGTAGGGCTGAATTCCTAGCTTGGCATCTCCGTACAGCACAATATCTCTGGTAACGCCGGATTCTGCCCCCACTACCACTACGGCAGAACTCTTGTTACCAATGGGAGTTGGTTGTCCATTTCTCTCCGCAAAGGAATAACCTCCACCAATGTAAACATTGGTATTGACGGCAACGGGAATATCATAGGTCAGTATGGGCATGATGGCAGAATTGTTGGGGCCAAACAGAATTGCTGCCCGTGCGGAAATAGGGACATCTTCAAACGGAGCAATCCGGCCCTGGATGTTACCACCAAGCAAAGCAGAAGTTCCCTGCTGGCCACCATTCGTTACCCCTGCAGCAATTCCAGCTCCTACATAAGCTCCTCCAAATCCCATTGGGCGCGTTTCAACCACAACTACTCCCTCACCGGGCGGTGTCACACTTGCAGGAGGTAGCTCCCCAGTTGGAGGCGAAGGACATACTCCTCTTTCTCGTAAATATGTCCGAACCTGGGGATCACTTGCGGCGGTAGGCGAAACACAGAGATCTGCAGCGCTAGCAGAACTAGCAGGCATTTCATAGGATTCACTAGAACCCGGAAACGGCGTGCTGGACGTTTGGTAGGTAGAATCGCCACTACTGTAAACTGAGGCAGGAGCTTGCATATAGGGATCCGTCTGGGCGGTAGCACGGCTTTCTGTGAGCAGTACAGCCGGGGCGATCGCTAGTAGGGAAATGGTCGCGATCGCAGATGGTTTATTTGGGGAGAATCGCATTTGGTTAGCTCTCAATCACTCTTCACTTACTGGGTGTACTTGTCGGTATCCCTAGAACTCATGGCGCAAGAATTGCCCAACATGTTCCCAAAAGAAACAAAAGTAATAAAACTGTAATTCCCGCGTTTCGCTCTGCATAAATAAACAGTTTACGCTCATCATATTCGCACATAGAGAAACTGCACCTTATTTTTTTGACTTACCAAGGAATCCAGATCTCTGCTGATTGCCAGAGGATCATTACGTCCTGAGTCACTCGTTAGGGACTAAACCTGCCAAAATAGGAAGGAGAAATAGGCCAGAAAAAGTTTATCTATGCCCGATCCGAGATTATACGAAAGCGATACTTTCATCCTGTTAGAGCCAGATCAAGCAGAGCACTTCCTTACGCGATCCGAACTTTTAGAAAAATTGACAACTGTCTTAAGTCAGCAACAGAACGATTTGCCCCGCGATCTGCAACGGTTCTCCTCCCTGACGGAACAGGCTGAGTATCTGCTAGATACCTCCTGTGAACTGGATATGGGGCCAGGAACCTTTTTGCAGTGGTATGCGGTTCGGTTAGAGAAGTCGTGACCGTCTACTATCTACTTTTTGTAGCTATGTGTTATCTGCTAGATACTATTTTGTTCAAAGTCCTTTAGGTATTTATTCACTGGCTCTGCGCCTGGCTTAGCGAGTACTGTTAAACTAATTTACAAAGCTTAGAAATGGGAAACCTGCTGCCGTTATGGGTCGAGTTGGCGTTTTATTACTTAATTTAGGTGGGCCGGATCGACTGGAAGATGTCCGTCCTTTTTTGTTCAATTTATTCTCTGACCCTGAAATTATTCGGTTGCCATTTCCCTGGCTGCAACGTCCCTTAGCCTGGTTAATTTCTACGTCACGGGCTAGGCGATCGCAGGAGAACTACAAGCAAATTGGCGGCGGCTCTCCTCTGCGACGGATCACCGAAGAACAGGCCCAGGCATTGCAAGACCAGCTACACCAGCAAGGGCAGGATGCCACAGTTTATATCGGGATGCGCTACTGGCATCCTTTTACGGAAGAGGCTGTGGCTCGAATTAAACGCGATCGGATTGAGCGCTTAGTCGTGCTGCCTCTTTATCCTCAGTTTTCTATCAGCACCAGTGGATCCAGTTTCCGGCTGCTACAACAGATTTGGGAATCCGATCCAAACCTGACTCCCATTGACTACACTGTGATTCCCTCTTGGTATGACCGTCCTGGATATTTGCAGGCAATGGCTGACCTAATTGCTCAGGAACTGGATCAATTCCCCAATCCCAACGAAGTACATGTTTTCTTCAGTGCCCATGGCGTTCCTATAAGTTACGTGGAAGAAGCAGGCGACCCTTACCAACGAGAAATTGAAGCCTGCACCCGCCTGATTATGCAAACCTTGAATCGGCCTAATGCCCATACCCTGGCTTATCAGAGTCGAGTAGGGCCAGTGGAATGGCTGCGGCCTTATACCGATGATGCACTCAGGGAACTGGCTGAACAGGGTGTCAAAGACCTCGTAGTAGTGCCGATTAGCTTTGTGTCGGAACACATTGAAACGCTGCAAGAAATTGATATTGAATATCGAGAACTAGCCGAAGAAGCTGGTATAGAAAATTTCCACCGGGTTCCCGCACTCAATACTCACCCAGTATTTATTCAGGATCTGGCAGCTATGGTGACTGATGCCCTGAATGCCCCTAGTTGCCACTTTACAGAGGTCGTTCGGCCAGATGAAAAGGTAAAACTGTATCCTCAAGAACGGTGGGAGTGGGGCATGACCATTTCCGCCGAAGTTTGGAATGGTCGTTTGGCGATGCTGGGGATTTTGGCTGTGTTGCTGGAATTGCTCGTAGGTCGCGGGCCATTACACGCGATCGGCTTACTGTAATTAGCCTTGAAACCCTCCAGTTCTCTCACTGGGCTTGGTTGAGTGATTAATCTGGGTCCTGTTTGTAGCGGCGGGGGTTTCTCCGCTGGTTCGGCGCAGCTTGCCCGGTATACCAGCGGTGCCAATCCTTAGAACTGCGAATGGCTAACCAGAGCAGGAGTAGTGCAATTAAGCCACCCTGACGAGGAGCATCAAAGGCAAAGATGACAAGTAATACACAGAGAAAATCTTGAGCAAAAATTACCCACAGAGGAATGCTTTGCGGGCGGTAGAGCCACCCCATTTGAACCAATTGCAGCACCAGTGCCAGCACCCCTCCCACAACCCCCAAAAGGCCAATCAACCAGGCTGAGGAAATCGTTACCTTGGCCACAGCGATTCCCAGAACGGCCCCCACAATGGGGCTGAATAGCAATTCAACACTCTGTAACAGGCGCTGGCCAGTACGATTTTTAGACGCAAATACTTCAAACAGCGACCAACTCACCAGTACTGCCAGTACTACTTGAGGAGGAATGCAAGCCAGTAACGGCACTTGTGCCCAGAGACCATCCCCGTACAGTAATCCAATAATGAGAAGTGGCAGTGCAATCCGCATACCTGCGGCTGCAGAAACGGAAAGTACAGCCAAAAGTTCAAGCATAGAAGTGAGTTTAAGTGCTTAGGATGGGGAACACAAGGATGTTCACTGATCCGTAAAGAGGAAAGGTAGAAGCAGTGGGAAAGGACTAAGATGTAACCAGTCTCGCATGACCTGCACCTATCCCCAATCAGGAAGGTACCCCCTTCTGTCTCATCTTTTGCGTCTCGCATCACACAGAAAAGAGCCACAAAAAAGGCAGATAAAAACCTGCCCTTAAAAAATCTTTCTTAACTGTTTACTTATCTAAAACCAACAGCCGCTTGCCAAACAAATGCCAGCAACAAGAAGAAGACTGGAATAATTGGCAGAACATCCACCAGGGGATCGAAGATTGCATAAGCTTCGGGCAGTTTTGCTAAAAGCAGGGCTGCTTCCATGAATTAAACCTCTCGCACGGACTTCAGAATTGGCATATATCGTAACATGACGGGGGAACATAGGAGTTGAGAGTCAAGAGTTGTCCTCTGTCCTCTGTTCTTTGCAAATGGTGAATCACGAATGATAAATGGCAGAAACACTGAAAATCTTGCCTATGAGATTCAATCATCAGTAGGATGGGCCAAGCTTAACGTGCCTATTCAAATCAGCCAGAATTAGCGGAAGCGATCGCTATTGACTCGTGACCAACTCCAGCTTGAGTGCGATCGCCCTGCTGGTTGGGCACGGCCTGTTTAACCCATGATCGTCTTCAGCCATCGCTTTTTGGCTAATTAACGGATCGGCATGGATTGCCAGATTGATCCAGACCTCATCATGGCGGATTTGCACCGGGAAGGCCGGGAGATCATCCGCCCAGGACTCGAAGGTTCCGCCGCTCATCACATTAAAGCGGGCATAGTGCCAATCGCAGGTAAGCAGACAATCTTTCACGGTTCCCCGATGGAGGGGAAACCCCATGTGGGGACAGCGATTGTCTACGGCATAGATAACGAAATCACTTGAGAGCAAACCAGATCATAGTCGTAGGCTTTTGGCATTGGGTTTCACTGGCTTGTGGTAGCCCCTTCCAGTATGTCCTAACTGAATATGGCGACTGCTATAACAAGGCATTGGGATAGGCGGCAATCAAGTCTCGGATGAAAAAGTGGTGATAATGAGCATGACTCTCCTCATACTGCAGGAGTCCTCTCATGCTTGCAACGATAGGTCATAGTGGTCAACCCGATGGATCGAAAACTCGTTTGCCTCATTTCTCAATCAGAAATTGCTGCCATAGTCAAACAACTGGCTCAATCCCTGGATCGAGACTATGCACAGCGATCGCCAGTGATGATCAGCATCCTCAAAGGCTCGTTCATCTTTCTGGCTGATTTAGTGAGAGCCATGAACACTCCGATCAGCACAATAGAATTCATGCGCCTGTCGAGCTACGGTGCTTTGACCGTTAGCTCAGGTCAAGCCGAGATCGTGATGGGAGTGCCGGAGCAAGTCGTCAAAGGTCGGGATGTGATCGTGATTGAAGACATTATGGATACCGGGATTACCACTACAACCGTTTTGGCTTATCTGGAGCGCTATCACCCCGCATCTTTAAAGCTGTGTGCCTTGCTCGACAAACCCGATCGCCGACGAGTGCCCGTCACGATCGACTATCTGGGATTCACGTTTCCCGATCGCTTCATCGTGGGCTACGGAATCGATTATGCCCGGCAATATCGGCAACTTCCCGAAATTTATGCCCTGGAGGAACAGCATAGAGTTAGAGAGCCTTTGGTTTAAACATAGATCAGCTGTTGCAGGAAAGGACGAAGGAGGAACTCGTGATGCTGACCTTTCATACGATGCTGGAGCCGGAGGAACATTGGAGCGATCTGCTGGATAAAGAGGTGATTTACCTGGGTGATGAGGCATCTTCGATCGAGATTGTGGCGATGCCGGGAGGGATGGCATCGGGGCGCACTAGCATTAGTATGCGGCTGGATTTACCGGATGGGCGGGTGGTGATCGCGGAGACGGCGCTGTATGAGTTGGCGAATGCAGTGCGACAAATTCAAGAACGGTTTGGGGAATAGTTCTGAAGCTGCCTCAGAATCAAGGCTTCACCTGGTTGGAAGCAGGCTAGGTGACGTATGATCAAAGCATGTATGGCGAGGGTTTTATGCAGTCCACCACCACCCATCCAATCCGCTGGACAACGGC
>NZ_JBRAGO010000169.1:2408-5616 GCF_052746595.1 Leptodesmis sp. | reverse complement strand
GATCTTGGGAAGCCCGCACCGTATGCGTAGCATTGGTGTCGGGAGGATGTCACTGGACAAGCAGCCTGATCGTTAAGAATCTAGGATGGTTAAACAGAGTTTTTAGGGGGCAGATTTATGGATTCTCTCATAGCGATCGAGTAATTCCTTAATCGGAACAATACTGGTGGCCAGACCACTGTTGTTATCTAGCAGTCCTTTGCTGATGCCAATCACTTCACCTTGAGCGTTGAGTAAAGGGCCACCAGAATTACCAGGACTGAGTAACCCAGCACTGGTTTGCAAACTACCATGCTCATTAGTGCCGATAAAGGTTCCCGACGTAAGTGTGCCTGCCTTGCCCGCAGGACTGCCGATCGCAAATACCGGATCCCCTGGTTTCACCGTTACCGCTTCGGCCAGCGTCACTGTCGGTAGTTGCAAATCTTGAGGATTGAGCTTAATCAGCGCCAGGTCGTAGCGCAGATCAAAATCGATCACCTGGCCTTCATAGACTTGGCCGGTAGAAGTTTTCACAGATGCCTGAACGGAATTCTGAATCACATGGCGGTTTGTCAAAACTAAACCACTCGATTTCAGCACCATACCCGACCCCAATTCATTCACTGAATAAACCGTGACAACCGCCGGATTTGCGCGTTGATAAACCGTATCTGCAACCGAGAGTTGCCTGTCTTGATCACCTGATTTTCCACTAGCTAAAGGCTGGTTTACTGCTCCCAAGCCAAATTTTCCAGCACTGGCAAAGGGCAGAAAATTTTTCAGCAGTATGGGAACACCCAGACCCAAACCTAAGGCCAGGACAAAAATACCAGCTAATAAGCGGAGAGGAACTTTCAGCTTTTGCCGTGATATCAGAGGCTTTACCATTTTCATAGAGAAGCTGTCAGAATTAGGGGGATTTTGTGTCAAATCGTAAACAATAGCAGCGATCGTAATTAATCAATTTTCAGTACATAAATCCTAAGAAAATCACTTTTCCTAGTATGTGTCTTCAGGATATCGTGTTCTTGAAACTTTGGCACACCCGTAAAATTTGCCAAGAATTTGGCTCCAAAACAAAGAACTGCTTGTACCCTAAAGATGCTCCTCATAAATTGAGGGAAGTTCATAGTGAGATTGCTATCACTGGTTCCCGTGGTAAAGCATCTTTGCTTTATAAGGAGATTGTTGTGAGTTGTAGAACAACATTGTTGATGCTCAGTATGACCTGCAGTTTGGGATTAACGGTCAGTAGTTGTAGTCTATTGCAGTTGCAAAAGCCAACTAACTCGGCTGCTTCACCCACTCTCTCGCCTGCCTCTAGCTCACCTAGTCCGGCTGCTACCACTCCTCCAGTAGCGAAAACTCTAACGGCTCCAGACCTGACTGCTGAGAAGCTAAAGAATGCCGAGTACTATTTTCTGGCTAAAGGCCCAGTCAAGCTCGTCAACGGCAAGTATGAAGACCCAGAGACAAAACGAATCTTCACAATGAGTGATGTGGTTGCTTACGGGGACTTAAATAAAGACGGCATCAAAGATGCTGTCACTACCATTCAGATCACCATCCCAAATCAGGGTGATTTTTCCTATTTAGCCGCTTTCGTGAATGACAATGGCAATCCTAGAAATATTGCTGCAGAGTTTTTGGGGCCGCAAGTAAAAGTCAAAACGATCACTGTCAAACCGGAACAGACGATCGACGTACAAATGGATCAATATCAGGCTGGTGCGACTCAGCCTACAGCCGAGATCTCTCAAACCTTTAAGCTGAAAGATCCGGCTAGCCAGGCGAGCCCTTTGGCAACTCCAACCCCTCAGACTTCTCCTACTCCAACCCCTCAGACTTCTCCTAAGTCTTGAGGTGCCTTTTCAGCTAAACCAAGTCCTGCTAGAGAACGGTCGTTTTCCCATAAGAAAAGCCATAGTTCTGAACCTGGACAAAGGTAAGATTCATCCCTGGACAGATAGGGAGCGACTATTGAGTGGAGCAGTTCTGAGTGGATGAGCCAAAATTTGTTTACAGGGTAGAATTTATCCTTACTCAGCAGTGTAAATTCTGGCTTTCTTTAAATTTGCTCAGACCAATCCTTGAGCCAGCTTGCTTTTGAATCATTGAGATCTTTGCCAAATCCCTAATATCTGGCCTTTAAACCTAGGGGATATTCAAGTTAGCAAAAAATCAAAAAAGTGCTTCCTTTAAGAAACCCTGTGATACACTCTAGGTATCATTTTTCATGAGCACAAAATTTTGTCTTCGCATTAGTTGCTCGACACAATCTGTTGCTAGATGAAAAGTGATGTTTTTGTCCCTATCAATTCTGCAAAGTGCTCATAGCGGGTGATATCTAAGTACTAACAAGTACCCACCATGCAATCTCCCCTTGTGAGTCTAGGCAGGCGATGATAATGCGAACGAGGAACCTATGGAGTTACTAGCTTTTGTTCACAGTTCTGTGAACTATGAAGATCCAACCCCTGATCCAGAGTTAACTTTAGATATCAAAGTGCCAAGCTCTGCGGGAGTCGCTTTGGCTGGTGTTGCGCTCGCTGTTGCTGCAGTTAGTGCTTCCCCTGACAAGGCTTCTGCAGCTACGACTGCGATCGCTCAGGGAAGTTCCGGGGATGCTGTCACGAATGTGCAAAAAGTCCTGGGAATTGAAGCCGACGGTCAATTTGGTCCTAAAACTGCAGCATCAGTGATGGACTTCCAAATTCGTCAGGGCTTGAAGCAGGTCGATGGGGTAGTGGGCAAGGAAACCGCTACAGCACTGGGGTTAAATGAAAAGTATCAACCCACCTACTTCGGTTTTAGTGGTTATGTGGATACTTGCAGCGGTTGTGGGCTGAATGTGCGGAGTGGCCCTGGAATTAACTACCGCAGAATTGGTGGTTTACCCGACGGCACCTATGTAGAAACCTTTGGCCCTGTTGTTGAACGGTACTATAACTGGCAACGTATTGGTCATGATGCGTGGATTGCCACGGACTATGTCGAGCCTTTCTACTACGAACCCAGAGGCTGGGATCGTTGGGATGACTGCTACGACTGCCATGACTACTACTACAAGCCAAAACACTGGAGTCGCTATGACGACTATTACTACGATCGCTATAGCTATGATGACTGCTACGATCCCTGCGATCATTACTACGAGCCACGCAGTTATTACTATGATGACTGCTACGATCCCTGCGATCATTACTACGAGCCACGCAGTTATTAC
>NZ_JBRAGO010000169.1:0-2308 GCF_052746595.1 Leptodesmis sp. | reverse complement strand
TATGATGACTGCTACGACCCCTGCGATTGCTACTATGAGCCACGCGGTTACTACTATGATGACTGCGACTGTGGTTGCTACTAGTCGTTAGCTAAAACTACAACTGAATATTAATTTGGGTAGTCATCATGAACAAACTTTTATTTTCATGGTGACTACCTTCATGATTTTATGCTACCTAGGAGAAAAATATGGAGTTTCTAGCGTTTGTTCAGAATGCGGCCAGTTACGAAGATCCCACCCCTGATCCAGAATTAACTTTAGAGATCAAAATCCCAGGGTCAACTGGAGTAGCCTTAGCTGGGGTGGCTCTGGCCGTAGCAGCAGTGAGTGCATCCCCCAGCAAGGCAGTGGCTGCAACCTCTGCGATCGCCCAGGGAAGTCTGGAGCAGCAGTCACCCATGTACAAAAAGCACTGGGAATTGAGGCAGATGGACAATTTGGATCTAAGACCAAAGCCGCAGTGATGGATTTTCAAATTCGTCAGGGGCTGAAGCAGGTGGATGGTAGTGTTGGTCAAGAAACGGCAATGGCTCTCGGCTTAGATGAAAAATATCAGCCGACATATTTAGGTTACGTTGACACCAATACAGGGATTGGGTTGAATGTTCGGAGCGGCCCTAGAATCAATTTCCGGCGAATGGGTGGCTTAGAAGACGGCACAGTTATCGAAACATTTGGTTACCCGGTCGAACGATACTACACCTGGCAACGCATTGGTGAGACAGCCTGGGTTGCTACGGATTATGTCACCCCTTACTACCAAACAAGCTACGATCCATGCGATCGCTACTATGAGGAAACAAGCTATGATCCGTGCGATCGCTACTACCAGGATTACAGCTACGAAGACTGCTACGGCTCACCCTATGACGATGACTACTACAGCCCCTATTCCTATAGCGATGGCGGTGGGTATGTGGCAACCCGTTCTGGGATTGGCCTGAATATTCGCCGTGGGCCAGGTCTGGACAACTGCATTGAAACTGCCGTTCCTGATGGTACTTACCTGCCTACCGTAGATGGCACCGTCTACCGCGATGGCTACGCCTGGGAACAATTACCGGATGGAAATTGGGTAGCCGCCAACTATCTGTACTAGAGCACTAATCTAGAAACCGGGTTTCCTGAAGAAACCCGGTTTCTAGATTGGCATCATCGTTGTGGGAGCGGAGCGGCTAGATGCACCACTCGTTCTACTAACCAGGGTGCAAAACGATTGCACCATACGGCGAGGTGACTTTGCCAGCCCACCAGAATTTCTGTCGTTCCTTTCTGCAATCCAACTACCAATGCTTTAGCCACTGCTTCGGGAGTTGTCGGAACAACACCTCGGAACCATTGCAGATTTTCTGCCATATCGGTTTCCGTCAAAGAGGGAAGTAAGGCTACCACTTTCACATTGTGGGCCGCTAACTCGCTGCGAAGGGCCTGGGTAAAGCCGACGATCGCAAATTTGGTGGCCGAATAGGTGGTCATCGTGGGGGCGGCAATTTTTCCCATCAGACTGGAGACATTGACGATCGTACCTTCCCGTTGAGCCACCATTCGGCGCGCAACGAGGCGAGTAATGGTATACATACCTACCAGATTGGTGGCAATTTCATCCTGCACCTGCAGCAAGCGAGACTGCAGGAAAGAGGTTTGGTAGGCGACCCCAGCACAGTTAACCAGAATATGAACCGGGCCATAATGACGCAATGCTCTAACGATCGCATTGTGAACTTCAATTGGTTGGGTCAGATCCAGGGGCAGAATCACAGCCTCTGTACCCATCGCTTCTACCTCAGATGCGACTTCTGTTAAGCGATGGTGGGTACGAGCGACCAGCAGCAAGCGTTTAGCGCCCTGTTGAGCAAATTTGAGAGCGATCGCTCGTCCGATTCCCCGTGATGCTCCAGTCACAATGGCTGTTTTTCCTCTAATTGTCATGAAACACCTCCAATATTGAGGTTTCACGGCACCACTCCAGGGGCTATGGCCAGAGAGTGTCAGCCTATAGCCCTCCAAAAATGAGGGTGCCAGCGAAATAACTTGGGCTTGAAACAAAGAAGAAATCAAAACTATTGATTGGGAGAGAATCTCAGGAGTTGTCAAGATATCACAGACACAAAACCTGAATCATAAATCTACGTCTCCTCCATAAACTTCAGAATGATCCTGTTTACAGACGTTAACACCGAGATCAGATAGCGACAATATTTATGAGAAAAACTGGCTGATTTTTACATTCGTTTATATCTTCTATCAGCCTGGTTTCAGCCTGCTCTTGTGCATATTCCACTTCCAGAGAGTCGGATTTGAAGAC
>NZ_JBRAGO010000168.1:0-5691 GCF_052746595.1 Leptodesmis sp. | reverse complement strand
TATCAAAACGGAAGAGATCGGGAGACCTGTTGTTTTGATAAACCCACGATTGACCTTCCCTTTCCTGGATTAGGTACACCCTTCAAGATATCCGCAGGAGGCACTTGCTATTGAAGAAAGGCGATCGCGGGAGGAGTTGGGCGATCGTGTTTACCGTTGCGCACTCGATACTGACTGAGCAGGCTGGCTTTGCTCGATCGCCTGTTTCACTATAGGAGTCAGTTTCTCTTTCCAGAAGCGAATGTCCGGAAATTCCCTTGCACTCATGATGACATCCTGCCAGCGACCATCTCGTAAAGCTTTTTGAGCGCTATAATATCTAGCCTCAGCTCGATTCCATTCCTGGGGCCACTGCACAGCCGCCAGTTTCGCCGTTGGGTAAGCTAGGCTGTCTGCAGAAACGGATTTTACCAGGGCGATCGCGCCATTGAGATTGCCCGATTGGTATTGCTGAGTGGCGATCGCCATGAAATAAATTCCCCGATCAGAAGTGTCTCCCTGCTCAGGCACTAGCATGGCTTGACTAACCGCATCCCTGGGGTTGACGCAACTGGTCACTGTTAACTCTTTATAAACCCAGCCAGGCATTGGGCTGCTAATCCTCAACCATCCTTCTGATTCATCCACCACTGTCAACAGGGTGCCATTGGGGATATGCCCCACTACATTGTCGTTAGCAGCCTCTGGGCTGGAACGTACATTTAGCGGCGGTTTTGGATCAGCAGTCAGAGTTTGACAGACCGTTGTACCTTCTAGGTGTCCAGACAAGGATGGGTCAAAGAGCCATTGAGATAAGGGTGTTTTAGCGATCGCATAGATCAGGCCAGCGGTCGTTATGGGAATGGCAAAACTAATTCCCATCGCCAACGCCATCTTTGACCTGAACTCCATTCTCCACTCCCCATTCCCTACTCCCTCAAACTGCCCGGAACACCTACTGGAGAAACCCCTGCAATCGCCCGTAAATTCTGGCAACGCAACAATTCAATAAAGCTGAGACTGGGCCGTCCTTCAATCTCCGCAACCGTCTCAATGGCTGAGAGCAGAGAGCGAGCCGCTTGAGATTCTGTGTAGCCGCGCCGCATTGCTACTTGAATCGCTGCCTCATCCGCCTCCAATTCTCGTTGGGTACTGTGATTACTGCGCCAAATTTGTGTACCCGCGATCGCGCTGAGGGATCCGGCAGCAATAACTCCCACTGCATCCCCCTGGATAGCTTCCACAATTACGCCCAGCACCCCAGCCAGCACCAATCCCTGATTCAAACTGGGTCGAAACCAGCGCACACTCGTCACCCAACTGACAGTTCGCAGCACCAGCAAATCCCGTTGGGCACGAGACAGTTGGTTCCACAGGTCAAAGTTGATGGACACTGGGCGAAATGCCATCCACGGCTTGGGAACAGGAGCCTCAATCACCGTTGCCTGTCCAGGTTTACTCACCAATTTGGTCAGCATCCGGCCAGAAGCGGGTAGTAAATCCATCAGGTGGCGAATTTCGGGATCGGGATACATATTCGGGATGAGGGAATAGGGATTGGAGAAGGTTTTAAGAGATCATAAGAGATCAGTTCTAAGTTTTGAGTTTTCAGTTCTCAGTTCAAAATCAACTCAAGACTTAAACCAAGTCCATCTAGAAAACGGTTGTTTTTCGATCAGAGAAACTCCGGTTCTAGACTTGGACAGGGTTTAAATCTAAAATCTCAAAAATCATTGGCCTGTCAACTGAGAACTGAAAACTCAAAACTCAAAACCATTCCTTCTCCACTATAAGCAGGTACGGTTTTACAGGCAAATCAGAGGTGAATCCCGAATTCAGCTATCACAACAAAGTCCTTACAATACTTTATAGCTACATGCGCATGGTTATTTGTCATTTGTCATTCGTCCTTTGTTAATCAACCAGTTTATGTTTTGTATCAGCTTTAACTCCGCCTAATGACCAATGACCAATGACGAATGACCGATGACCATTGACTCTTTAACTACGGAGCTATCCACCCATGCCGATCGAAACCAATAACAAACTAAAAGCGCCTCGTCCCAGGCAGTTTGGGGGCGGCTTATTAATTCTCTTCACGCTACTTTTACTGCTGAATTTTGTTATTCCTAGCTTTGGGCCACGTCCAGCTTCCATTCCTTACAGTGATTTCATTGCCCAGGTACAGGCTGGAAAGGTGGCTCAGGCGTTAATCACACCGAATCGCATTCAATATACGTTGAAGCCAGAACCAACGGGGGATCCGACTCAAGCAGCCCAGGCTCCCCGCATTTACACAACAACTCCGATTTCAGTCGATCTGGATTTACCCAAGATTTTGCGCGAAAACAATGTGGAATTTGGTGCACCACCGCCAAACAATAACGCCTGGATTGGTACACTGCTGAGTTGGGTTGTACCGCCACTGATTTTCTTTGGTATTTGGGCCTTTTTGTTGAATCGGCAGGGTAGCCCCGGTCAGGCTGCGCTCACCGTAGGTAAGAGCAAAGCTCGTATTTATTCGGAAGGCACCACGGGGGTAAAATTTTCGGATGTGGCTGGCGTGGATGAAGCAAAGGCTGAACTTCAGGAGATTGTGGACTTTCTGAAAAATGCTGATAAATATACAAGGCTAGGAGCTAAAATCCCCAAAGGGGTGTTGCTGGTTGGCGCACCGGGAACGGGGAAAACCTTGCTAGCCAAAGCGATCGCCGGAGAAGCGGGAGTTCCTTTCTTCAGCATTTCTGGGTCTGAGTTTATTGAGTTGTTTGTTGGGGTGGGCGCTTCGCGGGTGCGCGATCTGTTTACCCAGGCCAAGCAACAGGCTCCCTGCATTGTATTTATTGACGAATTGGATGCCTTGGGTAAATCCCGCGCCCAAGGAGGGATGTTTGGTGGCAATGACGAACGGGAACAAACCCTGAACCAGTTGCTGACTGAGATGGATGGCTTTGAGGCCAATACCGGCGTAATTCTGCTGGCTGCTACTAACCGTCCGGAGGTGCTGGATCCAGCTCTCCGTCGTCCCGGTCGCTTTGATCGCCAGGTGGTGGTTGATCGCCCTGACAAGCTGGGTCGGGAAGCCATCCTGAAAGTCCATGCTCGCAATGTGAAACTGGCGGATGATGTTGATCTGGGCGCGATCGCCGTTCGTACCCCTGGCTTTGTTGGTGCAGACCTGGCAAATCTGGTAAATGAAGCGGCTCTGTTAGCAGCCCGGAATGGTCGGCAGTCCGTGATTATGGCGGACTTTACCGAAGCGATCGAACGAGTGATTGCTGGCCTGGAGAAGAAGTCTCGCGTCCTGAATGAGACCGAGAAGAAGATCGTCGCTTATCACGAAGTTGGCCACGCGATCGTTGGCGCGTTGATGCCCGGTGCAGGCAAAGTCGAAAAGATCTCCATCGTACCTCGCGGCGTGGGAGCTTTGGGCTATACTCTGCAATTGCCGGAAGAAGATCGCTTCCTGATGGCTGAAGATGAAATTCGCGGTCGGATCGCCACCTTGCTGGGAGGTCGTTCTGCGGAAGAATTGATCTTTAGCAAAGTGTCTACGGGAGCCAGCGATGATATTCAAAAGGCCACCGATCTGGCAGAGCGATCAGTCACCCTTTACGGGATGAGTGATTACCTGGGGCCGATCGCCTTTGAAAAGCAGCAAATGCAATTCCTGGATGGGTATCAATCTCCTCGTCGAGCCGTTAGTCCCAAAGTCACGGAGGAAATTGACCGGGAAGTAAAGGAAATCGTTGATGGTGCCCATCACATCGCTCTAGCCATTCTGGACAAGAACCGGAACTTGCTGGAAGAAACGGCTCAGGAACTGCTGAATCGAGAAGTGATGGAAGGCGATGCCTTGCGCGATCGACTCAACCAGGTCGTCGCTCCAGAAGAACTCAACTCCTGGCTGCTTTCCGGCAAACTTCCCGATGGCGTCCGACTGATGCAGGCAACTTTGGTGTAGACACAGTACAAGTTCAATAACTCTTGTTAACCAGTCCTGAGTACCTAGTGGCTTTTGGTGAGTCAGCCAAACCGCTAAGCACCCAGGACTTAAAGTTGGGAAGAAAAAATTTCCAAAGTTTTTTGTAGAATACTTGTTCTATAAAAGTGCTATACCATTGAGCAATTGATCCATTGAACCTCTCAAGTTCTCAAGGAAGCTTGCCGTAGCAGAGCAACTTTACTAAAATGCCTCTGCCATTTATCTAACACACTACTTATAGTGTCCTCAAATCCATTGAAAACAACATCAGGTACTGGCAAGCGATCGGCCAAGCATAGTCATCCAGAGCCAAATCAAATTAGAGATGGCGATCGTGCGGCCCATCAGTGGTATCGCTTCGTTCTCTCCTATCCTCCTCATCTGGTGCAGGACTACCTGCATAAATTTGGGGTAGATGGTAATCAGCGTATTTTAGATCCCTTCTGTGGTACAGGAACAACAGTAGTCGAGTGTAAAAAGCAGGGAATTTCCAGTGTCGGCATTGAGGCGAATCCCATGGCCTGGTTTGCAGGTTCCGTCAAGGTAGATTGGACTCCTGATCCAGTAGGGTTGCTGGAGATGGCTAATCGAATTGGGGAAGCAACTGAAACCATTATTGCAAAAGAAACAAAACTCCGTACCTTACCAGAAGAAAGCCAGAAAATTATTTTGACGAATTCCATCAGTCCGCTGCCTCTGCACAAAACCTTGGTGTTATTGGAGCAAATCCAGCTTCAGGCTACTCCCATCTATACTGGTCATCTAAAACTAGCCCTGGCAAAAGCGGTAACGACCTCTATTAGTAATCTTTACTTTGGGCCAGAAGTTGGGGTAGGCAAAGCAAAACTGGATGCACCAGTGGTTCTGGACTGGCTGCATCAGGTTCATAACATGGCGGAAGATTTAGAGCGGCTGCAATCTCTCCAAGACACACCTGCCATAGTACATCGTGCCGATTCACGCCAACTTCTTGGTGTTCTGGAACCGGGATCGATCGATGTGGTAATCACCTCTCCTCCCTACCCTAATGAAAAGGACTACACTCGCACGACTCGCTTGGAGTCGGTTTTACTGGGATTTATCCAGAATAAGCAGGAGTTGCGATCGCTAAAAGAAGGACTCATTCGCTCTAACACCCGTAACGTCTTTAAGGCCGACACAGATGATATATGGGTATCGCAGCATGAAGCGATTCAGCAAATTGCAAAAACCATTGAAGATCGTCGCATCGCCCTAGGGAAAACCAGTGGTTTTGAACGGCTCTACCACCGATCTGTGAAGCTCTACTTTGGTGGCATGGCGAAACATTTGGCAGATTTACGAATCATTCTGCGTCCCGGTGCCCAACTTGCCTACGTGGTAGGTGATCAAAAATCCTACTTGCAAGTGATGATCCGAACAGGCGAACTTTTGGCAGACATTGCCCAGGGGCTAGGATATGAGTTGGTCGGGATTGACCTGTTTCGTACTCGTCTCTCTACCACCACCAAAGAGCAAATGCGAGAGGAAGTTGTTCTGTTGCGCTGGCCTGGAGAAATACCACTAAACCTTCTCCAAACCCAAAGTCGGAGTTCCTCTGATCAGAAAACAACCGTTCTCTAGCTGGACATGGTTGAAAGCCTGATGCCTATCACGAGTAGTCTCCCTCTACAGTTATTTTTCAGGAGATCATGATGCCAGACGAATCGCAACGCCAGCTTGAAATTTATCTGCAGGAATACGGCAAG
>NZ_JBRAGO010000167.1:0-5742 GCF_052746595.1 Leptodesmis sp. | reverse complement strand
GCGTCGGGCAGTGAAAAGAATCCCCTGCCTTTAGGCGTGGGGAGAGAGTCAAAATCTCATCTGCCGCTAGAGCCAGCATCGTGCCCCCACTCATGGCATAGTGCGGCACAAACACCGTCACTTTGGCGGGATGCCGAATTAATGCTCTGGCAATTTGTTCCGTCGCCAGCACCAGACCACCGGGCGTATGCAGAATTAAGTCAATAGGCACATCGGCAGGCGTGAGGCGAATCGCCCGCAGGATTTGCTCCGAATCTTCGATCGTGATGTAGCGCGACAGGGGAATTCCCGGTAGGCTGAGGGATTCCTGCCAATGGATTAACAAAATCACTCGACTCTTCCGTTCCTGTTCCAAAGCTTTGATAGCCTACACCCGTCGAAACTCAATTTGCCGCCGTTGCAACAGGGGTTGCAGGGATGAAATAGCCAAAAAGATCCAGAACAGCCAGAACAGATCGAAGAAGTTGAAATTCACGGAACTGCCTTCCTGATTAAAAGTCGTTTTTCCTTATTATTTCAACTTCAAAGCAAAAAACATCCAGTCTCAGGAGGGAAATGGGAGGGGTAGGAGATCGGGAATTGGGGATCGGGGATTCAGAGGAGAGTAGATCATCAACTCAAAACTGAGAATTTTGAACTCTCAACTTTTCACTCTCAACTCTCAACAGGTCAATAATTTGATGGGCTAGGAGGGGTTTGGAGAAGAGATAGCCCTGGCCAAGGTCGCAGTTGAGCGATCGCAGGTGGGCAAGTTGGGCAGGGGTTTCAATCCCTTCTGCGATCACTTTCATCTCCATCGTTTGGGCGATCGCGGCAATGACCGCCACTAAATTGAGTTCCTTCACCGTTTTATCTAATCCCTGGACAAAAGAGCGATCGATTTTGAGGTAATCCATCGGAAAGGAACGCAGGTAGCTGAGGGAAGAATAGCCTGTGCCAAAATCATCCATGCTGAGTTGAATCTGGTGCTGTCTTAAGTCCCGCAGGATCTGAGTCGCGGAATCTGCGTTTTGCATAATTGCACTCTCTGTCAGTTCCAGTTTCAGGCAATGCGGCTCCAACTCAGTCTCAGCCAGAATTTGCAAAATTTGCTCCATCAGATCAGGTTGAGCAAACTGATAAGCAGATAAATTCACGCTCACACTCAAATGGGACTCTACTAATCCTTGCTTTTGCCAATTCCGGAGTTGATGGCAGGCTTCTCGTAAAACCAGGGTGCCGATTTCGTTAATCAATCCGATTTCCTCAGCCACTCCAATGAATTCTGCTGGAGAAATCAGACGAGTGGGGTGGTTCCAGCGCACAAGTGCCTCCAGTCCAGCAACGGTTCCAGTTTGCAGATCGACGATCGGTTGATAGTGGAGGATAAATTGACGCTCTGAGATCGCCTGTCGCAACTCCATCTCCAACTGCAGGCGACGGAGCGCTGTTCTGTACATCGTGGCATCAAAAATTCGGTACTGGGCTTTGCCAGCCGCCTTAGCATGGTACATGGCTGTATCCGCATCGCGCAACAGATGCTCTGGCTTTTCATACTGAGCATCTCCCAGCACAATACCAATGCTGGCATTGATAAAGACCATCTGTTCTGGCAAGCAAAATGGATCGGCAATCTGGTGCAGGATGTATTCCGCCATCTGAGTGGCAGTCCAAATTCCCTCGATCTGGTCTAAAAAGATCGCAAACTCATCTCCTTCCAATCGGGCCAATAAATCCCCCGGTTTCAGGATCTGTCCCAGACGCTGAGCAATGCTAATCAGCAAGGCATCTCCAACTTCGTGCCCCAGGGAATCATTGACAATCTTGAAGCGATCGCAGTCCAGAAACAGCAGGGCAAACTGGTACATCGCATCTTCTTTAGTCCTTTCTATTGCCTGTTCCAGTCGTTTTAAGAGTGCAATCCGATTAGCCAAACCAGTGAGCGAATCTTGGAGTGCCAGCTTCGTTAACTGAGCATTGGCAACCTCCAAATCCTGGGTGCGTTCTTGAATACGTTGTTCTAACCAGGCATTGAGTTCACGCAGTTGCCGAGTCGCCACCTTTAGAGATACTGGTGTTGCGCTCTAGCCAGTACCTCTTCAAGTTGGAAAGGCTTAGTGATGTAATCCGCTCCGCCTACTCTAAATGCCTGTACTTTATCAAAAGGATCATCTAACGCACTCAGAAAAATCACAGGAATATCTGCAGTTTCAGGGTTGGTCTTGAGTTGTCTGCAAACTTCATAACCATCTAGCTCTGGCATCATAATATCGAGCAGAATTAAATCTGGCTTTAAAGCCTGAACGGCTGTAAACGCCATCTGCCCATTGATCGCTTTCCGCACCTGATATCCCTGTTTGGATAACATGACAGAGAGCAGTCTCAGATTCTCTGGCGTATCAACCACAATCAAAATATCAATGCTGTCAATGCCAACCTGATGGTTCATAGTACACTGTCGTCAACTATTGGACAGAATCTGGATAGGATTGAGTCAGCTCCATAATTTGATCAAACCGAAATTGATTGACCCATTGAGTCAGAGTCTGAGCTAGTAGGGCGTGATGGGGCGGAATTTCGGCAATCAAGCGGAGTAGCGTCGTATCACTTCCCTGCGCGGCAGCAGCATACAACTTTTGTAGCCAGCCCACAGGCATCACGCATAAGCTATCCGGTGTCAGGGTATAGGCTGAAGGTCCAGATTGCACCAGATTCGGCACCAGACTTGAGGCAGGGCTGTCTTCATAGCGATATTGCACCTCTAAATGTTCAGCAATTTTCTGTAACACTTCCTCTTTCTTAAAAGGTTTGCGGACAAAGTCATCACATCCAGCAGCCAGAATCTTCTGTCGCTGCTCTTCAAAGGCGCTGGCGGTGAGGGCAATAATTTTGGTCATGGGTCGTTTGTCATTTGTCGATTGATTGGCTGGTGCCTCATACCCTTCATTGCCCCATGCCTCCTGTTCTCGAATCTACCGTGTAGCCTCGTATCCATCCATCTCTGGCATTTGCATATCCATCCAAATTAAGTGAGGATGCCAGGCTTGCCATTGAGCGATCGCCTCCTGGCCATTGTTCGCCTCTCTCACTTCAAAGTTCAGCCTTTTCAACAGCTTATTCAAAAGTAAGCGGTTGGTGGGATCATCATCGGCGATTAAAATTCGGCAAGGCGGCTGATTGTTTGCCACCCCAATCACTTTGCCGACGATCGCGGCAGGCTTTTCTACAGGAGCTTCTGCAATAACCATGACCTGAATGGTAAAGGCAAAGGTACTACCCTGACCGATTCGACTATCAACGCTAATTTGCCCGCCCATCAACTGGACAAATTTTTGACTGATGGCTAACCCCAACCCCGTCCCTTCAGTGGCTTTCAATCCTATTTCAGTTTGGCTAAATGCCTCAAATAAGTGGTCAATTTCTTCGGGAAGAATTCCAGATCCCGTGTCTTCTACCTCAAAGTAAAGGGTAGTCGTATCCGGCAAAAGATGCCGTTGCCAGGAGTCTGCTACGTTGACTCTTAATGTCACTCGGCCCTGTTGAGTAAATTTAATGGCATTACTCAGAAGATTAATGAGAACTTGATTTAGCTTACCTTCATCCGTTCGGATATATCGGGGTAAGACAGGTGAACGCTCAACCACCAGCGATAATCTCTTGGATTGCGCCCGCAATTGCAGCATTGCCTCCAGATTATCCAGCAGGCGAGCAAGATCGACGTTCCCCTCGTTCAACGTAACTCGTCCAGCCTCAATCTTGGACATCTCCAGCACGTTATTAATTAAGGCCAACAGATGTTCTCCACTCCGGCTAATGATTTCAATGTATTCCTGGTGTTCGCGGGTGAGGGAGCGATCGCGGTGCATCAATTGAGTGAAACCCAAAATTGCATTCAGCGGCGTGCGTAACTCATGGCTCATGTTGGCCAGAAATTCGCTTTTCGCCCGGTTAGCCGCATCAGCAATTTCTTTCGCCTCTCGTAGTTCAGCCGCCTGTCGTTGAGTCCGTTCCAACAGCTCAGCTTGCTGCACAGCTACACCTAATTGTCCTCCAACTTGCAGCACAATTTTGGTTTCTGCCGTATCCCAGTCACGAGGAGCCGCATTATGATAAGCCACCAGGGATCCCCAAAGTTGATGGCCAGAAAAGATCGGTACACTCAGATAAGCCCTAGCCTGCAGTTGCTCCAGGTAGCTAATATAGTCCGATTGCAAATTGGCCTGGTAAATATCGGTAACGCGACAATAACTAATTCCTAGCGTATCTACACTGTCCTGAGTTTCCAGGCCATGCAGGGGTAAGTGATCTCTTACTTCGTCTGCAGATAGTTTCAACGCAGAATTCCATCCCTCGCCCACTGCCTCAGCCACGATTTGCTCCTGGGGGTTGGTCGTTAGCCGGTAGATAACTACGCGATCGCACTGCAAGGCATCTCGTAATTCTTCTGTTGTGGCGCTAAAGATACGTTCTAGTTTCAGGGTTTGCCGCATCCGCTGAATAATCCGGGCGATCGTGCGTTCCCGTTCAGCACTTTTTCGCAGGCGTTCCTCGGCCAGCCGTTATTCTGTAATATCGGTCAGCAATCCATCCCAGATGATGCTGCCATCCGACTGCAGTTCAGGACGAGAGACTGCACTCACCCATTTCAACTGGCCTCCCGCGATCGTTCGCCAGGTATGCTCAAAGGGAGACAGTTGCTTAGCCGATCGAATGATCGATCGCTTTAAGCCTTTCACATCCTCAGGATAGGTCAGAAACCAGAGCAAATCGCGGTTTTGTCGTAGATCACTGGGTTCCAGGCCAAAAATCTCACAGCTACCGGGACTGATGTAAGAAAACTTAAATCCCTTGCCTGGTCGGAAGACCAGTTGATAGATCATTCCAGGCACATTATTAGCCAGGGTTTGATACTGACTCTTGCTCTGCAGCAGAGCGGCTTCTGCCTGCTTCTGGCGCGTAATGTCACTCAGCGTACAAACAACTTGTTTTACCGCTCCTTGCGGTGTCAGTTGAGGATTAATATTCACCAGCAACCAGCGGCAATCTGGATGAGTATCAGACTGAACACCCAACACCAGGTTTTGAAGCGGTTGACCAAGAGCAATGACCGACTGAATTGGTAATTCAGCCTGTTCATAGGGCCTACCATTCTCCTGCCAAAAGTGCAGATGGTTGGATAAAGAGGCCCTGCATAACTCCTCTTTGCTACTGAGATAAAGCAAATCAAGGGCTGCCTGATTCGCCACCAAAACAGTTGCCTCGGTGTCCAATAGCAGAACCCCCACCTGCATATCTTGAATCAGTGAATGATCAACTACTTCGTAAGCCATACTCTGAAAGGTAGTGCCCTACAAACACTTACCAATGCAAACGCTCCGCGATCTCGCTCTCAGAGTGCCCACCTGAAGAGAATAAAGCTCAGGGAAAAGCAAGTAACCTATTCACAATGATCCTAAACCAAGTCCAGCTAAAGAACAATCGTTTTCCGAAAGAGAAGCTGCTGCTGGCAAATCTAGTGGGCTGGGTTGCCATAGACCTACTCACCCTGTCTATAGTAGGCATAGGCTTACTGACAAGCAGAATGCCCGTGGGGTAAATCTTACGAAACGATCAGCGATCGTCATATCTGCCCACTTCAGATCGCTCACTTTATAGTGAGGAAAAAAATATCCCTCTTAAGTCTAATTACTTAAGGGGGATATTCAACAATTACCCTGGCATCGAGCTATTTTTGCGGGACGCTGCCGTCCAACTATCTTCGCC